>JACQMZ010000027.1 GCA_016203345.1 Candidatus Woesearchaeota archaeon
ATTTATGCCAACACAAACGGCGCATTCTACGGCGAGCGCGTGGTTGCAGAACTTAACAAGATCATCGACGAAGAGAACAAGAAAGAAGAATCCCGTTGGAAGGGAATACGCACACAAGCCCGTGACCTGCTCGCTGGACACGTACCAAACCCTGAAGAGCTTGCTGACAAAATACAACTTCTCCTCCAAGAAGTCTCGCACCCCACCTACCACAAAAGACTGAAACTCAAGCGCCCCAGGACCACGGTTTTTCCCAGCACAAATCTTGCAGTGAAACTAACAGATAAAGTCAGCGGCGATGATGCCTTTCTGATACAGTGGTTTCCCAAGCCACCCGGAGACGAGCATCCTGAACTCACTGCGCCACGGAACAAAGAAGAATTTTTCAAGACAATAAGCGCGCTTTATCATAGCAGAGCCAAACGCGTCACCATCATAACGCCTTATGCATATGACCAACGCAAAGACGTTATGGAAGGCAGAGACACCATAGGCGCTGTCGATTTTTGCAAAGAACTCGCGGCCCACACGCATGAAGAACGCATGAACGGGTTCTGCCTTGACATCCACGCCCAACAAGAAGTTGGCTTCTACCACATGGCCAACGTCAGCATGGTTTCTGTCCCTCTCTTCCGCACATACAAAGAATTTATTCAAGAGCACAATCCTGAATTGTTGCACCATGATGCAATTCTTGGCCATAATACGGTTGTTGCACTACCGGACGTGGGCATGTCTAAACGGGGAAGAAAATGGACTGAAACTACAGGACTTCCCAGACTCACCATAGACAAGCGCCGCGTCAGCCCAACAGAAGTTGTCATGGAAGCATTCTCTGCAGGAGAAATAGTCCTCAAGGGAAAAGACGTACTCACCATAGACGATATACTCGCATCCGGCGGCACTGCAGGAGAGACAAGTACATACTTACAAGGGAAGGCAGTGCGAAACCAATACTGGGCAATGACTCATCCAGAAATGACAGATATTGCCAAACTTGATGCCATGCACAAAGCTGGACTCTTCAAAACAATTTTCATCGCAGACACAGTCAATGTTCCAGACCGTGACTACCTTGTCCAAGTGCCCACGGCACCACTCATGGCACGACTTATCTACAATGTTCACGTAGACGAAAGCATCGGGCAATATCTGGACTAATGACTACTAACAGAACTAACAGAAGTTTTTATTGTTTCAGCACACGCCACACATCTTCATCCTTGAGCGTGTTAAACGTCATGTCCTGAAAACTCAACGTCTTCAACACTTTCTCGCCCTGCGTCACGCGAATGCGGCGGGGCATGCCGTATGCCGAGTCCAGCCAAATATCCGTAACGACGTCTCCTTTGACTTCCTTAATTTTTACTGTATCACGATTCTCAACCACTTCAGGACCAACAATCTCGGCAAACGTGATATCCTTCAAATACTCGTAAGGCGTCTCCACACGATACTCATCGTATGACACGTTGTACACTTTCTTCGTATTATCCACGTCCCTACTCATACACCGCTTCGTATTCTCGCAATAAGCATATGCCTTCTTGTTTTTCGTATCCAAGTAAACTGTGTCATAATAATTGTCGATATTGTACGGGTCAAGCTCGTACAACTTCACCTTAATGTATTGGCCCTTCACAAAATACGAGTGCGGCTCCTTGTTATCCAACGTCAGCGAAAACAAATACTTGTAACTCTTCACCTTCTGATCCGCCTTTTGCAATAATTCCCTTAACTCCGGCGACAATTCTTCAGGCTTCTCCACCAACACTGCCTGATTCACAGGTGCAGGAGGCGTTTCCACCACTGGCGGCTCTTCTGGCACAGGCTGCGGAGGTTGTACAGGTTCTGCAGGTGGAGACTCAACCACCACACTCTCCTGCACAAGAGGAGGCGATTGCTCGACAGACGCAGGCATGCTTAATTCCTCCTTTTTTCCACACGCCACTACCAACACCAGAATGATTCCAAGAATGAATAGTTTTTTCATTTCAACTGCGGCTCAGGAATTCCCTTAATCATGCTTATAATGCTTGCTACAACCATCATAAGAAACACTGTTCCCAACGCAAACGCCCACGACACGTCAATTTTTGGGAGATAAATCGTTGACACCAAAAAACCCAGCAAACCTGCAACCAGAAAAGAATTTGACAACGTCGCGTACTGAAACGGGTGAGGATGACCGCTCCCAACTGCCCTTTTCCGCTTTGCCATGACTGCAAAAGGTGGCGAGGGAGTATATAAGCCTTACTCTCTGAAGTTTCGAACTCGCGCCTTTGGCGCTCGTTCAGAAACTTCATGATTTACTAAAATCTGACTGCGCAGGACTGACAACATCAAGCCAGTCCTTTAATTTCATGATGATGCTTTCAGTTGCACCACATAATACAACCATACGCAGAAAAACGCCGCAAACAATGCGAGTACGACCCAGCCAAACACTGGAGCGCCTTGCAAGAGGGTGATAAACATGCCAACAACGGCTGTGCCAGACCACGCGAGTTTTAGCATAAGAAGGTGCTGGTAGGCTTCCTTCGACGCCTTTCTCGCAAGCAAGGACACACCACCTATTCCGAATAACGCAGCGGAAACTAGTCGGGAAGCAAAGGGATCAACAACAGACCAGCCGAGAATACCCAGAAACCATTCTGGTGCGAGGAACAATGGAATGGCGAACACATAATCCAAAACAAAATGAATCAAAAACCATCGACGCAACGACAAAGGAACGCCCATAACTTCAACAGAAAGAAATTGAACTCTTAAACCTATTGATAACTTTGCGTACTGCCTACACAGGAGCCAGTCTTGTCCTTGCAGTAGTGCATGCACCATCAGAGCAGGGACAGGTGACATACGCGTTCGCAGCCCAGTTTTCATTCATGCAGAAGGATTCCTTAAGTTCGGTTGCACTTGTGCACGAGTCTGTTCGTGTGTCCTGTTTGCCGTCCAGTGTGACAAACACTGTTGTTTCTTTGACCAGGGGGTTTGCTGTTGGTTTCCTGCACTCGAACACTGGATCGAGCAAATTGGACACTGAAGTCAGAGTGAATTCTGGCGGAACTTCTGGTTTTGTGAAAATCTTGGGCGGTTTCAACAGTTCAGGCACGCACCTGCCCTTCAGGCACGGACAGCTTACTTTTATTCGACCAACCTGCTTGTCTGTGACGCACGTGAACTCATCCAGTTGCATAACGTTGGTGCACTGGTCTGCAAACGTCCTCACAACCCCGGTTGTCAGAGTGACGGTAATGAACTGTTTTTTCAAATAGTCAACACTTTCTGTAGAACACGCATTAACTGGCACTGCGCTCGCCGTTGCATCAATCACCGATGCTCCTTCTGGAGGTATGGGTGCGGGGAAGTCTGTCCCTGGCGGCAGGCATTTTCCATCCTGGCAGAAGCAGCGAACAAACAAGGACCCGTACCACTGGTCCTGGACGCAGACGTATTCTTTGAGGATATCTGGCCCCTGGCATTCATCAATGCGCGTTTGCTGCGCCCCTGCTCTTGTAAACGTCATTAAATCCTTGTTCTCGACGTTAACGGTTTTTGAACACCCTGCCACTGGTTCTGGCTCGACGAATTTTCCTCCTGCTGTTAGCGTTGCCCAGTTTGGCAGTGCAGGGGTGGGGAAATCTGTTGGAGTAGTTTTCATAAGTTCTTTCTGGCATGCGCCGTCTTTGCACGGGCATGTCAAATACGTCCAGCCTGCAAAATTGTTGTTGACGCACATCAGTTCGCCCAACTCATTCGGACTCATGCAGACATCATCTATCCTTCTCTCGTTTGGCAGGCCCTTGTTGAACGTGAGCGCCCCTTTCGTTAAGTAATCAACTGTTTTCTCGCAAGACAGTTCAGGTTCAGTACTGTATAAAGTTTTTTCCTGCAGAGTTGCACCCTGAGGCACTGCAGGGATTTGCCAATCAGTTGGGATAACTGCAGCCTCTCTCGCACATTGGCCTTGGATGCAGCCGCCCTCACACTCCACAATGACTGACGCCTCCCATTTCTTTCCTGTGCAGAAAAATTCCTCAAGAATCTTGTTGTCATGGCATACATCTGTGGAATGGAAAGGAGGATTCATTTTTCTTGTTTGTTGCTTAAAGAAATCAATTTCGGCCATACTTTTTTCACAAATAGTGTGCTCTGCAGTGAGAGGGTCGTCTCGATACGTGAGAATCTTTGCACCGGGAACACTTGGAATCGTTGGACGATAACATGTGCCCTCCTTACAAGGACAACTCAGTCTCAGTTCGCCAGCAAAAAACGGACTCGCACAAGCATACTCGATCAGCTCACTATCAGACGCGCACTGGTCTTCAAGCTTCAATTGCTGATCGCCAACTACCATTGTCAAACTCTCTTTTGAGAACGGCTCTATTTTTTTAGTGCAAGTATGTCCTTGTGTTGGCAGCACTTGCTGGTCGATGACGAACTGGTTCATGATCTTTATGTCCGCGGGAACAGTATCGGGTTTTTGTATGGCGCCAGTGCACGCTCCATCTGCGCACTTGCAATTAACTACTAACCGTCCCACTTCCGTACCTGTGCATGCAAACTCAATAATGGTGTCATCGCCAAGGCAAAAGTCTGTTGCAGTGGTAAGGAGCCCTATATCCTCAATACCGCGTCTCAGGGCCATGCTAAAGGGGCTCAGGAAAAAGGAATTGTCAGACGCCAGGGGATAAAACTGTATAGTTTCCTTTACGCGCACATTTCCTCCTGGACTGGTGCACCCTGCTGCCGGGAGAATGATTTTGCCCCTTAGATCGGGAGGCAGCGCAAGTGGTCCGGGAGGCACAGGCGACGGATGTTCCTGTCTGAACTTTTCCTTTCGCTGAGCTTCTATTTCCTGTATAGTTAAAACTTTTTCCTGTTCTCCCGGCACACATTGTCCATCACCACATTTGGTTCCTGCCGGACAGTTGATTTCTGCAATTTTCATTGTTGTCCCTTCACAGTATCTTTCCCGTATGTAATCTGCAGGGCGCGTAGGGTCTGCCTTTATGCACTCGTCAAACTGGAGAACCGGTGCATGATGTGCGATGGCTGCACCTTTTGTCAGAACATCCTTTGCATCAGAATCCCTGCACCACAGTTCATCTTTTTGTGGGGCAGGCCAGTTGTATGGCTCTCCAGAATAAGGCCATTCTATTTCACATGCGCCATTTCTGCAAACATGTTCAGGTGGGCATTTTACAATGTTCAGAAGACCAGGAAGAGGCGACCCAAACTCATCATATTTACACATGCCAAAAACGCGCCTGCCATCTGCAAGACAGCTGGTATCAAAAATTTGGCCATTAGGAAGTTCAATAGCAATTATGTCATATCCCAGCCCTTTTTGGACTTCACGCACTTTACAATTCAATTTTGGAGCCTTTGTGTAGTCTTGTGGTAAGCATCGCCCGCTATTGCATCTTTCTTCAGGGCAAGGAATCACTTGGGTGCGGACAGTGTTGCCTTCACAATACGATTCCTTCATCACATTGTAATAATGTTTTGGCTTTGCCGGGTCAAAATCGCACGCGTCTTCTACAATACTTCCATCAGGCCCTATCACTTGACCAGGCATATTGATATCTTTTCCACCATCAGTATCAAAACAAGCATTAGGCTGAAGTGCAACATTGCCAGATACCCCTCCATCGTACGTGAGCATGGCTCCTAAGGCAATTACGATAACAAACAACCACTCAAGCATTGCTTGTCCTTTAGTCGAATTTAAAGTATTCATTGACCCATTTCTCCGGTAGTTCTATTTCTCTCGCCACTCCTTGCGGAACTGGCGCAGGAGGCGTTGTGATTATTGGCGCCACCTGTTGGACTGGTGGGGGAGGAACGGCAGCCGTTTGCTCTTGCTCAGCTTCAACCCTTGCCTTGTCTTCTGCTGCCTTTCTAGCTTCCTGGGCCGCTTCTGCGGCCTTTCGTCGGGCTTCCTCTGCCTTCCTGGCTTCTTCTTCTGCCTGACGTTGCGCTGCAAGTTTTGCTTCCTCTTCAGCTCGTCTTTTTTCCTTGATTTGTTCTCGAAGTTCAGCTTTTGCAGCATCTTCCGCTTGTCGGCGTTCTGCCTCTTCCACACGCCGCTTTGCTTCCTCTTCCCGTTGTTTTACTTGTTCAAGTTTCGCAGCCAAACGTGAGTGGGGAATGATAGGGAGTAATGCGGGCAGTGGCTCATTGACTCTTCTACACTTCTCGATAAATTGAGGGTGGACTGCTACCCGTTCGCCTTTTTTTTCGCGGAAGATTTTCATCACGGCATCCCCTACTTCTTTGCAGACTCCTGCCAACGCGTCTGGTTGTTCCGGTGGAATGATGTCTATCTCAACAGGAGGCGCTTTTTTGCGCTCCTCTTCCTCCTGGCGAGCAATCTCCAATTTCTTTTCTTCCCGCGCGCGCTCGAACGACACAAAAGGCAGAACAGCAGGAAGAGGAACATTGGCATTGGCACACCCTTTGACGAAAATCGGGTCAAGAGCAACATGATCAGCTATCCGTTCCCTATAAATACGCATGATTTGAGCATCCAGCTCTTTACACTGGTTAGCAAACTGTTCAGGATTGTCTGAGGGAGCTGTTTCAATAGTTGCAAAGGCTCGGCCGCTTATCATCACAATCCCTCCTGTTAAAGAAGACCATCTGCCATTGTCAAGCACAATAAACCCGTAAGGCGTCCATCGGACACGAACATGGCCAGCAAACACAACTGCGGCAATAACAAGAACTGCACATAAAAAAGTCACTGTCTTTTTCATTAATTGTTTGCAATACGTCTCTGTATTTAACTTTACCCATTAAGCCCGCTTGTACAAGTGCATTCCGCTTGTCTCAAACTTCACCATGAATGCAGTAGAATTTCTAACTGCAGACAACAATGCACCAGTCTTTTCCTTTCCATGCTGTTTTACGCAATGGTTGTCGATGATGACATGTTCCATCTGCTTGCGCTTCATAAATTCACTTAAACTCTGCGAAGTCAGATTCACAAACTGGCGTCTTAGTGACAACACATCAGGGTCAAACGGCAAACTGTCAAAATCCAGCCCTACTACTTCATCCCTGTCGGTGCACAGCATGAGAATAGGAGTGTTTCTTGGCAAAACGTCCTTCAACTGCAAATACCCCAACAGCTCGTTCTTCGAAGCCCACAAACCCCCGGGCTGCCATGGCGTGGTCTGCACCACAAACTTAGGATATCCTGCAGTAACAACCAACGCAATGATCGCAGCAAATGCCACCCAAACCCTCATTTTCGCTGGAACAACTACCAGCGAAACAGCACACAACAACGCAACAGGCACTGCCAGAAAGGGCCAAAACCGATGAGGAAACAACTTCATAGGCAACGTATTACCCTCAAGTCCTGCCAACGTGAATAACAGCACAGCAACAACCGACAACCACCACGGTGTCACTTTCGACCTGCGCCACAAAAGAACTGCAAGCCCTGCAACTGCCAAGAACACAATCACAGAACCAAACCCTGTCGGCTGGTCAATTCTCGTGACCAGAGGAACATCCACAAAGTCGCGCCAGCCATACACGAAACTCCCAGACGTGTCAGACTCTGCACCCCCACTAAACGTCTCGCCAAAAATACTATTCCCTTCCTTAAATCTGTCCCAACCATACTTCTCAATCATCGGCACATAAAATACAGACAACGCGATCACACCTGCCAGTCCAAGGCAGGCTATCTGCTGCCATTTTTTGCCAATCGCGGCCAGCAAGAACGCCATGCCATAGATTGCAACAGCACTTGACAATTGGCTCAGACCAACCCCTGCAAACAACAACGTGGTCACGTACCATGGCCACCCCTTGATCACGCTAAGCAAAGCAGGAAACATCAACGCAATGTTCAACGATTGCGCCCAAATAAAATGGCCAGCAAAACCTGGTGCCACCACAAGCACAACACTTGCAAACAACGCATACGAAGTCCGCTGTAGCACCGCACGCGCGAAAAAAAAGAAAAACAGGTGCGCAAAGCCAACCAAAAAAACATTAAAGAGTTTCAACGTACCCTGCACAGAATCATTCGTCTGACGCAACACGCCCATCAACACATCATACGACGGAGGATACGGCTCCAGATATGAACGAATCCAGTGAGCAGGATCAAGAGAATACGTCCAATGCTCAGCAACGTACTTCACACCCATTGCGTGAAACCACGGGTCGTCATCCTCCAAATACGCGTACCTAAACGCGCCAAATGAAAACACAACAACCACAACAAGAGCAAGCAACAACGCCATCATGGCAGGAACGAGCTCGCGTTCTTCCTTGTGACGCTGCGGCATCCTCCACCACACCAGAACACTCGACACTACCCCTAGAGTCACGTAAGTCAGAATGTGCAGAGGAACTGATAACCAATTCAACATCACAGACAGCAAAGGAAATACTGCCAACCCCAACCCAAACGTCATCGCAACCCGCTCCTCACGAGACGAAAACTTCACACCCAACGCGAGCGGATACCCTAACAGCCACAGCAGAACGAAAAAAACCACCACTGATAGGAGCATAGTCTCACGACTCTTTGGTTTCTTTAATAAACTTCTACACAGCAGGGCTTACCCACACCCATAACAATATATATTCTCTGGACAAACACTGCGTCATGAAACATCCGCCAAATGTCGCCCTGTGGATCACCTTACTCTTCCTCACAAGCCAGCTTGTCGGCCTCGCAATTTTGAACCAATACTCCTTGATACAAGACGGCCAAATGGTGTACCGCGACGTTCCCTCATTTCTTGGCATCCCACTCGAACGACCTGACGTCTCGCCGGCAGTCATCAGCTCGTTCATGTGGTTCGGCCTCCTCATCGGCACCCTCATAGTTTTTCTTCTGCTCAGACAAGGATGGTTTCTGGTCTGGAAGTTCTGGTACGCCATCGCAGTCATCCTCTGCCTGCACATCGCCCTCGCAAGCACACTCCCTCCACTCTTCTCCACCATACTTGCACTTGCCTTTGGCGCGTGGAAACTGTTCCGCCCAGGAGTCATCATCCACAACGCCACAGAAATTCTTATCCACAGCGGGCTTGCCGCACTCTTTGTTCCCCTCCTTACCATCAAAAGCATGCTCGCCGTCTACGCCCTTGTCGCGGTCTATGACGCCTACGCGGTTTGGAAAAGTAAACACATGGTCGCCCTTGCCAAATTCCAAGCAAAATCAGGCATGTTTGCAGGATTTGTCATGCCTTATCATGTTCCACACAAGAAAATCATGAAAAAAATTGAAGGCAAAAAAGTTCAGCTACACGCGTTCCGCACCGCAATCCTCGGAGGAGGAGACGTCGCATTCCCCCTCCTCTTTGCAGGTGTAGTCCAACACACCCTTGGCGCATGGCAGGCGGCCATCGTAAGCTTGTCCACTGCAATTTCCCTGTATCTCCTCCTGTATTTCGGACGCAAAAACCAGTTCTACCCAGCTATTCCTTTCCTGCTCGCCGGCTCACTGGCCGGCCTTGCGCTGAGCCTTCTTCTTTAGAGAACTTTGAACAGTCATAAAAATAGTCAAAGTTCTCAATAGAACCGCTTTGAATTTGTCCCAAAAGCAAGGATTATTCAAAGCTCTCTTTAAACATCGACAACGTCGTCTGCCGCAACTCAGCAGCATACGACACAGGATCAACACACAACCCATCCTGAGCCGCTATCACCTGCACCCCAGACCTCTTCTGAATCTCCCGCGATTCATACAGAGGATTCGCAGCATGCATTTTGCTCCCAAAATGAGTAATCACTGCCAAATTCGGCTGAGCAACCTTCAAAATTTTCACCACGTCCGCACTCGACAATCCCTCACCATTCTGCTCAAACGGAAACAACGTGTTCAAAATCAAAATGTTACAATTCTTATAAAACTGAACAAGCGACTTGTCAAACAACGTATCTGACGTGTACCCAACAACAAACTCAGGAGTCGCAATCCGAAAACCAACAGCAGATGAGTCAGAATGCTTTGTCGGCAACGCCACAATTTCCACATCCTCAATCCCTATCTTGTTGCCCGCCTCTGCCACAATCACCTTCTCCACACACGACGACAAAAACGGCGTCAACCGCGGAATCCCATCATGCAAGCCCTGCACAATACTCCTGCTCGCCACCAGCACACCATGCGGATCCAGCCCATTATGAGACAACGCACACAACACCCCGCCCAACTCGCTCGCATGATTCGTATGCGCATGACTCACCAGAACAGCCGTATGCTCACGCAAATCCACCCCAAACGCGGCCGCCTTCACCACCGCACCAATCCCCGGATCAATATGAAACTGGCATGACTGCGTCTGCACCACAATACCCCCACTGCAACGGACATCCCTGCCTGTCAAACTAATATCCCCCCCAGTGCCAAGAAAAAGAATACGCGGTCTCATACACAGAACGCTTCGCCAGCCATTAATAAGCTTAACGAATTTTCTGAATTCAGACGCCTTTGGCGTCTTCATTCAAGAAAATTCGGGTGATTAACGAAATGGTCAACGAGTGACTTTCTACGCGAACGCGTCCAGCTGTCGCTCAAGCAGAACAGTTGAACGGTCCCAATTGAATTTCTCCAAAATATGTGCGCGACCTGCTCTTCCCATCGCCGACGCCTTCTTTGGATTTTTCAACACTGCCCGCAATGCGTAGGACAATCCTTTGATATCCCTTGCCTTCGCTAGCAGCCCTGTCTTGCCATGCTCAACCACCTCCCGCACTGCAGGAATATCATACGCGATCACAGGAATCCGACAGACTCCTGCTTCGGCAAGCACAATCCCAAAACCCTCCCTGGTGGAAGGAAGAACAAGAACAGACGCGCCCTTCAACACCCCCAATTTTTCTGCATCCTCCGCATCTGGCACTACTTTTACTTTCTGTGCAAGATTGAGTTGTTCTATTTCCTGCCGCACACAACCTTCCTCAGGACCAGAACCGAAAATGACGAGCCGAGCATGCGGAAATTCGTGCGCAATGCCACTGAACGCATCTACTAAATCATCCACGTGCTTGTGCGGCACCAAACGGCCAATAAATACAACTGTGGAAACCTTCAAACTTTTCTTGGAAACTGTGTCAAGAGCAACGGCGTCCACCGCATTATACACCACTTCAATTCTTGCGGCAGAAACACCACGCTCCATCATCACGCGCTTCATCGCATGACTTACTGTCACAATTTTCTCTGGCAAACGCAACGTCAACCATTCCGCCAAAGCAGACAACACCCCAAACTTCATCCACTGATCAGACCCGCCAACAGACACGTCATGAACAGTCGCGACCACAGGAATGCGCGAAAACAAACACGCAGGAATAATAGACAAACCCTCTGCACAAACAACAGAATACTCGTGCGACCTCAGCCATCTACGAACAGCAAAAAAAAACTTCACAAAATCAAACAACGACCGCTGAGGCGGACGCGCAACCACTGGACCCACGTGCCACACGTCAATGCCGTCAAGAGTCTCATGATCAGGCACGCCTGGATGACGCATGGTCACCACCGTGAGTTCATGACCTCTCTGCACCAACCGCTTTCCCAACTGCCATAAACGTTCCTGACCACCGCCCCTGTAATGCGGAAGGAAGAAATCAATAAACCAACAGATTTTCATTCGCACAAAACAATCGTTGAAGTTAATAAAGGTGAGGAATTTTTGCGAGTTCGCTTCGCTCACTCAGCAAAAATTCGGTGATGTCAAGGTTTTTAAACACTCCACCTTTTGATGTCTCGGGTAAGCTATGCCGGGAGTGTAGCTCTCTCCTGTGACTGTCAGCGAGCTTTAGACAGGGCGAATCGTCGCGGCGAGGACGTCCTGGTTGTCGTGGTCTCGTGCCGGACGCTGAGAGCCTGTCCTGGTTGGGTACCGCGGTGGGAACCGTGTCAGGCGGGGAACCGAGCAGCACTAACCGCATCGGCTACTGCTTCCAGGGTAGCGGGCTTGAGAAAGGCGCGAGAGTGCCTGGCAACCAGGTGTTCACAACGCGATGACGCTTACCCACTCATTTTTCCGAGTTCGCGCTTTCAGCGCTCACTCTGGAAAAATGTAAGAACTGTGCAAGACCTAGCTGATAATGATTGCCGGCTTGCCAGGCAACGCCTGCTTTGCTTTTGGCTCCTGAGAATCTCGCTCTTTCACCACAACAACTTCACAGCCAAACGTGTCTTTCAAAAACGGAATGCTGTCTTTCAAAAACTGAAACGCTGCCTCCTGATGAAGAACCACTGCAGGAATCCTCCCAGGATCCTTCACCAGCCGCTGGATTAATGCGACAGCATCACTGCCATGCTCGCGGATGACTGCATCCTGCATGGCAGTCTTTACAAGATCCTGCCCGCGCGCAGATTTTACATGGTTCTTCACAAACGAAAACAGATGACTCTTCCAATCATCAGCAACAACCAGCATAATATTCCTCGGCATGCTGATCTTCGACAACTCTTTCACTGTCGACACATCATCAACAGTCTGCGCAAGACCAGACTCGATCGCGTCCAGCTCAGGCCTGATAGCATTCTCGTCAGCCAACGGCCAGTGCTCAGTACTTGCCAACGTCTGCTTTTGCACCTTCATCCAAATCTCTTCGCACACGTGCGGCACAAACGGCGCCAACAGCAACGTCTGCACGTCAATAAAAAGCTTGACTGTCTCCACATTCCACGACTTTCCCCTGCGACGCGCATACCACTTAAAATGCCGCTGAACATCAAAAAAACCACACTGCAAGGCAGTCCTGAACAACGTCAAGTCCATCGCCGCAGTCGCGTCACGCACGCACTCATTCAACTTCGACACAAACCACGCGTCCACATCAGTCTTCACCGAGTCGCCCTTGCCATAATTGTCCATAGCAAACTGATGCCACTGCAATAACTTCTGACTGTTGCTCGCCGCGGCATCATCATCCCAGTCCACATCATCCAATTCTTCCGCGTTAGCAAGAATGGTCATGCGCACCACATCAGGACTCCAAGCCTTGGCGAGGTCTCTCATGAACCTGACGTTTCCCTTACTCTTGGACATCTTCTGCTGGTTCAACGTCACATACCCATTCACGCCAATCCCTGCAGGCCAATGCTTTTCAGGAAAAACAGCAGTGTGATTAAACAAGTAAAACGCCAAATGGTTCTGAACCAAGTCCTTCCCGCTATTCCTGAAATCCACAGGATACCAGTAGGTGAACTCCTGCTCCATCTGCATCACGAGATTATGATCTGCCTTAATCCCGTCGAGCGAACCCCTGCCCAAAAACACGTAATCAAACAACGCATTATTCACCTGAGACAACGGAACATTTTTGACGTGATGCGCGATCGCGTAATACGCGTTATAGATTGTGCTGTCAGACAAGCTTTCAATAATCCATTCCTTGTCCACAGGGAGTCGCGTGCCCATGCCAAGCTGGCGCGCACACGCCCAATCCTTTAACCAGTCAATAACGTGAGTAAACTGCGCCCGCACTTTTTCAGGATACAACTTGCACTGCGCCAGAGCTTTATGCGTTTTTTCCTTCCAGTCCGTTTTGCCATACGCCAAGAACCACTGGTTGTCCACAATCTTGACATGACACCGCGTCCTGCACCTGCACACCACTGGATTCATCAGCTCGTACAACACCACTGCGTGCCGCGAAGCAACGAGATCATTAATCAATTCCTTCTTCACCAACTGCACAGTCCTGCCCTGATACTTACCAGTCACAGGCAATAAAATGCCGGTATGAAACTCCTTGCCATACAATTCAGCAGTCGCCTCATGCAGTTTCGGATCAGACTGGCTCGTGATGCCAAACCTCTTGAACACTTCAGCAGCAGGAACAGCGCCATACCCTGCAGTTGCAACCACTTTCACCGGAGTTATCGAGTTCGCTGAAGCATCCTCCTTCTTGTAGTCCTCAAGGGCCGCGAAATCAGCAGGAGCGTGCGCAGGAACAGACATGACCACACCAGTGCCAGTATGCGCTGTGACAAATAATGCAGGAAACACAGGAACAGCAGAGTTTGTCACAGGATTATGCGCGTGTTTTCTCAACAGCTCAATACCCATGTGCGTTTCCACTACCTGCACTTTGTGCTTTTGCGCTTCCAACTTTGCCACTGTTTCTTCAGCAACAACCCACGTCTCGCCATCAACCAACGCTTCCACATACGCGAGTTCTGGATTAATCCACAAGTTTGTCACGCCGAACACGGTTTCCGGCCTGCTCGTCGCACACACGAAAAATACGTCATCAGCCTTGAACTTGATGAGCGTCATCTCTTCAGGCATCTCGCCCTCCCCCTCAGAACGCGCGTGATCTCCCACTGCCATATTATCCTTTGAACACCACACCACAGGATGACTTCCTTTCGTGAGGTAGCCTGCCTCTTGAAGTTTAGAAAACTGCCACTGAATGAATTTAGAATACCGGGGATTCAGATCTGTGGTGATAAAACTCCGACGCCAATCAACAGACAAGCCAAAATCAGCCAAATCCTTTTGTGCTGCCTTCGCAAAAGTTTTGATAATGGTTTTAGGATCCTTGAATTTGGCAATTTCTTCGTCCTTAAAACCCATATCCTTGTAAATGCTCACCTGCTTTGCATCACTCTCCAACACGAGCTTCGCCGCAGCCTCAATCGGTGTTCCTGTGGCGTGAAACGCAAACGGAAACAGGACATTAAAGCCACGCATGCGCTTATACCTTGCGAACACCTCGGGCCTCATGTCAGTATACGTATGCCCGATGTGCAAGTACGCATTAACGTAAGGATAAGGAACAGTAATGAAAAACTTCGGCTTACCCTCAACAGGATCAGCCTCGAAAATCCTGCGCTCCTTCCACACCTTCTGCCAACGCTTAGCGACCGCCTTCAGATTGAGTTTAGGCATGTTCGTGCTGAATACGCTCTTCTTATAAACGTATTGACAATTGCGCTATTTGTGTTACATAGTGCGTAATTTTCAATCTACTGAATTGCGTA
>JACQMZ010000020.1 GCA_016203345.1 Candidatus Woesearchaeota archaeon
CAATAGTGAAAATTTCTGAGCGTCTCAAAAACCACCATCATTGAAATCTAGCTCCAAAAGCATCAGTGGTAATGTAGGAATGGTGGTTTTCGAGAATTCGTACTCACAGAATAGCTAAACAAGTACTTTGTGAGAAAGCTTTTATAGTATCATGCGGTATGTGCTGCCATGCACATTCGAGACCACTTGGCGCGCGTGCCTGACCACCTGAAGAGTGCGCAGGAGTTCAAAACATTGCGTGTCCTGATTCGTGAACAGCATATAGACACGGCTACGCAGTTGAGGCGGTACATAAAGTCAGAAATCTCGTCACTCTCAGCCTCCTTGAAATCATTGGGTGAATCTTCAACAAACAACAGGAAGCGTGCAGAGATTTCAAAAAAGCTTGAGTTCTTGCACACTGTCCAAGAAAAAATATTACAGTACCTCTAATGATTCGCAATCTCACCCGAAAGTCAGTTGTGTGCTGTGAAGAAGTATGGTGCACCACGTTTGTTCAACACGTGCTCGGTTTGATGTTCAAGGCGCGCATTACTCCGCACGTGCTTGCGTTTGCGTCTGAGAGGTATGTCACAATCCATACTTTTTTTGTCGCTGGTGCCTTGGACCTCATATTTCTCAAAAACCGAAGGGTTGTTGAAATTACGCAAAAGCTTTTGCCGTTCTCGTGGTACACTCCAAGGGTGAGAACAGACTGCGTTATTGAACTTCGGGCAGGTACTGTTGCGCATACGAGAACACGCGTAGGCGACAAAATTGAAATCTCCACACAGTAACCAGTGTGGTAACTGTGGTGGACGAACGATTAAGCCAGCATCTGGCAGGCTATAACTATTGGGCTTTATAAACTGTTATCCACAGGCCTCCTTGCTCTCACTCTGGCGATGACGAGTGGGTGTGCTGTTGTTAACAGGGCAGAACGGTTCGCACAAGCATTCCACAGAGAATTCACCACGGAATACGATAGACGGTCAGACCCTAACAATCCCACACCGAACAGGTATCGTGCACTGCAGGAACTCGGAGAGCTTCAACGACACGTGCAAGATGGAACTGTAGAACAAAGCGAAGCCATTGCACGCATCGAACGCGAAGAACTAGACGAACAAGCCTTCCGCGCAGTGCGAAAGATAGCTGAAAACGCGGCCCAAGATGCTTTTCGTGAAAGCGTGCCAGAAACAGATCTCGTCGAAAATCCCTTTCGGGCTGACAATACTGGCAGGCGACGCAATGAAGGGCTTTGTGACCTGCTAACGCCTCGTCTGAGCCTTAACATCAGCTATTCAGACTCACGGTTAACGCTGGAGCCAACAATCAAGCTTGGATTTTATAGGGTCAAATTCACCAGTGACAACACGTTCGATCATCGCATTCATTTTAATTATGACAGGTGGTATTTTTTTGCAGGAATCGAGCATCACCGGGACGAAATTCACAACGCATCCATGGGTGTAAGCTATGGATGCAGCCCAGGTACATCAATAGGCACATCATACTCGTATACTAACGAACCAGAAGACCACAGGATGGCGATCGGGTTCGCGAGCAGATTTTAATGTCAGTCAGAACTTCCACGCAAATCCAACAATTCCCATGTGCGTTTCAATGCCGTGATTCTGCGAGTCACGTAAGCCCGCATGAGAAATGTGACGGTACTGATACCCTGCTTCCAAGGACATATTATCATCAATACTCAGCCGCACTCCCGCGCCGATTTGGTTCATAAAATTAAACCCTGCCTTGCCTTGCTCTCGTGTGTCAATGCCCAAGTACATCGGGCCAGCGCCGCCTTCGACATAGGGAGTAATCCCATGCACGTCCACCTCATATCTCGCCATTGCGCATAATCCTGCTTCCACACCACGCCTCGGCTCTTCGATATATCCTGCAAAAGGCTCAACGATGCCAATCACACGACCAACAGGCAACGGCACAAGATCAGAAACGTCCAACCTCGCCTGTGGAACGATCACAGTCGCGGCGTACCGTCCGTCATGCACTCTGCCTTCTGTCCTTCCCACACCTACACGAACAGAATCAAGACGAACACTATTAATCGCAGAACAGCCGCACACGGTCAGTAAGCCAGCACATACGGCTGCTTGTAAAAATTTCCACATACGACAAATGTCACAGAAAAATCATAAAAGCAATACGTGTGGATAATACTATTACGGTGACGACTGTAAAGGTTAAAAAGCCAAGGCCTTTTTCATTACAAAATCTCGTGTGAGCGAGCCGAATGCGAGCGAACTCGAGATTTTGGAGAACTCGAGAATTTGGGAGCATAGTACAACCTGGCTAGTATGGCCGCCTCCAGAGCGGCTGATTTGGGTTCAAATCCCAATGCTCCCACTTGACAGAATGCTTGCAAGTTTCTGCTTCTTGCTAGGATGATGATTCACCATATTCAGGACAATTCTCTTCTGTATTGTTGATACGTATGCCTCATCATCGAATAGAGCTTGCAGCCATGCAGCCCGAATCTTGGGATTTCCTTGTTGAATTTCCTTCGCAATGAACCAATCACGAGATTTTCCCGCTCCTAATCCTTTAATCAAGTAGTAAATTTTCTTGCTTGAAACTTCATATTCATGCTTTCTGTGACGGTTAACCACACGTATATTGAAAACGTGCTTTACATCTCTAGTGAATTGTTGTATTAGAGCTGAATCCGTATTCACGTATCTAACAAACCATCTCTGCCGAATCATATTCTTCCTAGGATGAGTCAACAGTTCTCTAACGCTTCTGCGCTGCGTTGCCGTCGCAAGATACCCATCCCCACAAATATGCGCCACTGTTCTGGCCAACTCAGGAGTCACTTCCATGATGTCAAACTGCTGCTTGGTTCTTATAGTCGTTATGAAGCAATATGTCCTGTCCAGTGCCTATTTGCTCTGTTGTAGTTGCGCCACCAACAAGTCGCTATACGAACATTGCACCAAATCAATAGTTTTCAAATGCGGGTATTATGGCACAGCAATTATTAAAAAGTCAAGCATGGCGCCCAAATGCATGCCAAAAGAGGAGTATAGTCCAGCGGCACAAAAACTTCTGCACTACATGATGTCACACCCATTTGACAGGGTGTCGCTTCTCACGCACTTGCCGCCCCAAACAAAAGCAACACTTCAATCCATGTACAGCAGAAACGACCTGCCCATGAGGGCCACGCTCTTAAAAATCATCGTGACTGTTGATCTTGAACTTGAAAGGAATAAGCGAAAGTTTGACGAAGTAACTCAAGCAGAGAAAGAAGCAGTCTTTGAGATGTTTGCACAAACTATTCCAGACGCTGATCCTCCGCTCGTACACCTGTTTGACAAGAAGGCAGAATCCTTTCTCGACCAGTGGGCAGTCAAGCACGGTCACGGCTCAATCAAGGAGGGTGCGTTCACTTCGTACATCGTCGAAGGGGTTACGCTGATTACTGCAAAAGCGCTTGAGCATGACCCGTTGTTTCACGGACAGGAATTATCGACGAGGTACAAGTCTTTT
The DNA here is from genome assembly GCA_016203345.1 of Candidatus Woesearchaeota archaeon. Classification (GTDB taxonomy): domain Archaea; phylum Nanobdellota; class Nanobdellia; order Woesearchaeales; family ARS49; genus JACQIC01. The sequence continues at coordinate 3,502 of JACQMZ010000020.1, forward strand.
GCAAAACAACGTGTGCCGATTCCACCTGTGCTCGATAAGTCGCCGCTTGCAGGGGAACTGCGTGCGTATTTTGAGCGGAGTTTGCAGGATTATCTCGAAGCATCACGAATAATGAATGAGTTTCAGGCCACGGCATTTCCGGCGCCTGAAGGAATCAGTCCTGCCGGATGGAAGCAGGTGTTGGGTGCTGAAACATTTGACAACGCTCGATACTACCTCAATGCAGGCATCACCACTTCTCTTGGCATCGTCGAGGATGCGCGCACGCTTGAGCGAAAACTGCGCAACCTTCTGGTGTTTCCGTTTCCTGAAACAAGGGACGTGGCGCAGGAAATTCTTGAGAAAGGGCGTACGGAACTCACGACGCTTTTAAAGCATGTTGATCCGAACGAGTACAAGAAAAATGCGGAAGAACAATTGGCACTGGAACGGGAAACGGTCATGAAAGGTGCACGCCACACCATTCTTCCCACTCGCGACGTCGCGCTCCTTCACGCCACCCCTGATCTTGAAAATAGAATGATTGCTGATCTTCTTTATGGTGAAGCCAGGCACGGATTTGCGTGGGCGGATGTCTACAGTCGTGTTCAACGATTATCTGCAGACGACAAAAAACAGATTCTCGAACGCGCATTTGAAAAGCTGGGCAAACACGACGACCCGTTGTCGACTTTGCGGGGAACGCGACTTGCATTCGAACTTTATCCTGACTTTGGCGCGTGGCGGGACATTGAGCGACACAGGCGGTGCAACCAGTCATTCCCGCTTCCAACGTGCGATTACGGATATAACACGCCATGGCTTGTGGGAGAAGCTGGTCTTGCACAGCATTACAAAGATCACATGGAGCGTGCGGCTGATGTGTTTGAGAAAGCACGAAAAGTGTGTCCTGAAGAGGCAGTGATTGTTCCTGCGCTTGGATTCAAGGTCAAGCAAACCATTGATGGAGATATCGACGAGTGGGTGTACATCTGGAGACTTCGTACTACTCCTTATGGCCACTTTTCCTACAGGAAGATATTCCAAGAAACATTCAGAGCAGCAAAACCGCATATTCCCCTCCTTGCAGACATCATTGAACGCAAACAGCTCATCGATATGAACGGTTATCACCATGGCAGACTCGTTGAAGAGCAACGATTCGAAGCCAAGATGAAATTGCGGGAAGGGAATTCATGAGAAAACTTCAACGCGTACCCCTCTGGTATTTTGCTGGCGCGATTGTTGGCGACAGGTCGCATCAAGAGTTTTACCAAGCCGCTGTTTCTGCGTTAAAGGAGACTGGAAAAGTGTGGTCTGAACATGTGGCGTATCCTGACGTGCAGGCATGGGAATCGAAACAAAATGACAACGTGTTTCTCCGTGATTTCAGGGGGTTGAGAAGTTCAAAAGGGCTTGTTGCTGACATCAGCATGCCAACGACAGGAGGCGGCGGAGAGCTTGAGTTCGCTCTTAATACGGATATTCCGGTTTGTTGCGTCTACCTCGCAGGTGAAGAAGCGCAGACAAGAAATATCAGGCCGTCACCGTATGTTCTTCACCGCGCCACAAGCGGCACTGCGCCAAACCTCACTGTACAACCGTATGAAAACAAGGAACAGCTTGAAAAGATTGTGCGAGAGTTTGCGCAACAGGAACTCAAGGCCCGACCCCTTCTGGCAGGCGCTTACTTCGTGCTTGAGGGACCTGATGGTGCTGGTAAAACAACGCAGTGGAAGCTGGTGCTTGAACACTTAAAACAACAAGGTTATGATGTATTGTCTGTCAGGGAGCCGGGAGGAACGCTGCTGGGTGAAGAAGTGAGGAATATTTTGCTCAACAAAAACGTGCAGATGACGCCGTATGCTGAACTTTTCTTGTTTTCAAGTGCGCGTGTCCAGTTGTTTGAGGAGTCCATTCTGCCTGCGATGCACGCTGGAAAACTTGCTGTTAGTGACCGCAATTTTCTTTCCACAAATTGTTATCAGGGTGGCGGTCGCGGCATGAATAGGTCAGTACTGCACGTATTGAACACGCTTGCTACCAAACACACAGATCCTGACTATTGTCTCGTGCTCGATGCGCCAGGAGGGGTGCTGGACAGGCGAAAGGGTTCCCTGCCAAAAGACCGTATCGAAAAGGAAGGTGCAGGATTCCATGATCGTGTCAGGCAAGCATACAAAGACTTTTGTTGCGAACTGCCCAATGCAGAGTTGATTTCGATCATGGACGGCGACAGAGAACTTACAGTAGACGAGTTGTTCCAAACTGTGAAGTCAAGGATAGACACGTTTCTCAAAGACAACTTCCGAGAAGCTTGAGAAACTTTTTAGCGCAACACATAATTTAAGTTTAATTCCACCATAAGGAAGAGAATGTAGACAAACACCAGCGTAACTCCTTCTTTCCACGTGATTTCTCGTCCTTTTTCAACAAATGTCGCAAAGAGAAAGCAGACGAAGACCATGAAGAGCGAGCTTGTAATAAACAAGAGAAAATCTGTTTGAATTGGGGTGATAAGGGCAGTGACTCCGAGGACAAGTGTGGAGTTTGCCACGACGCTTCCCATAAGATCTCCAATGTTTAATTGAGGGTGTTTCCTGACAATTGAAATTACGCCAAACGCCAGTTCGGGAAGAGATGTTCCGAGAGCGACGAAAAACAGCCCAATAAAAATTCGTGGAAGCGAGAGGTCAATGGCCAAATTCGTTCCTGATTCCACAACCGTACGCGCACTGAAATACAGAACTGTCACACTTCCCACAAACAGTATCAGGTGGGCAATGCCTTTCCAATGCGTGACATGATTCTGAACAAGTTTGGGAAAGCTCTGCCGCTCATGCATCAAATGAAACAGGTATATCATAAAAGTGGCGAGCAAAACAAGCCCGTCGATCTGGCTTAGTTCGTTTCCGACGAACATGAGTGCAACAGGCAGTGCGGCAATTGCAGTCATCCACAAGGCATCAGTCTTGATCAAAGGATTGCGCACAGGGATGCCTCGGGCAAGAATAACAGTCAATCCAAGAATGAGCGTCAGGTCGATGATGTTACTGCCAATCACGTTGCCCAATGCAAGCGATGCATTTCCACTGCGTCCAGCGCTGATGCCAACAAAAAGTTCAGGAAGACTCGTTGATACCGCCATGAGAACAAAAGCTATAACGAATTCGGTCATATGAAGAAATCTCGCAAGCATCACAAGAGAACGCACAAGAAGCCCTGCACTAACCATGAGCACAACACTGGACAAAACGAACCACGTCAGGTTAACCCACACGGAAAGTCCCCCACTTGTACAATTCAAGTGCGGCAAAACCACTCAAGGCAACAAAAACAATGGTGCCCATCTCTATGCCTGACAAAGGAACAACTCTAAAGAGCTCCTGAAGTGGTTGCCAGTAAATGACCGCAAGCTGTAACGCCAGCGATCCTCCGACTGCGGCGACCATGTATGGGTTTTTGAAAATGCCAATAGACAGGACAGGCCCGGTCAGCGATCGGCAACTCACTGCACGAAACAACTCAAACAAGACGAGCGTTGAAAACGCAATGGTCTGCGCCTTCAAAACGTTTGCATCAAGATAATAGACGAACATGCCCAAGACTGCCACTGTCAACAACAACGGTGACAGCAGCATCTGCCCGCCAGTGCCGGCGAACACGCTTGCTTCAGGCTTTCGCGGCGGCCGCGACATAATCCCTGGCCCAGCAGGATCCACGCCTAATGCCAACGCCGGCAGGCCGTCAGTCATCAGATTGACCCACAACAAATGAATGGCAAGCAACGGCAAAGGCAGGCCGGCAACAACTGACACAAACACCACCAACACTTCTCCAATATTGCATGACACAAGATACGTCAAGTATTTTTGAATGTTATCGTAAATCGTCCGACCTTCCTGCACTGCTTTCACGATCGACGCGAAATTATCATCGGCAAGCACCATAGCGCTTGCTTCTTTTGCCACGTCGGTGCCGGTGATCCCCATGGCTATACCCAAGTCTGCTTTTTTGAGTGCAGGCGCGTCATTCACGCCATCTCCTGTCATGGCGACCACGTGGCCCTTCTTTTTCAACGCATCAACGATCGCCAATTTATGCGCAGGATCCACCCGGGCGTAAATCGCAATATCTTCAACTTCCTTCTCCAGGTCAAGCGATTCTACATCCTTGCCGGTAATGGCCCGTCCTATAATACCCAATTCCTTGCCTATCGCGACTGCAGTGGTCAAATGATCTCCAGTAATCATCACGACTTTAATCCCTGCAGTGCGGCACTGGGTGATGGCGTCCTTGACTTCCATGCGCGGCGGATCGATCATTGCCTGCAAGCCAACCAAAACAAAATCCTTTTCCATTACCTTACTTTTTCCTTTCAAAGGCTTATACGCGAATGCCAGCACGCGCAAGGCATCCTGGGCAAACCCCTCGCACACTTTCAGAATCTGGCGTTTCTTTGCAGGAGTCAACGCAGTCTCTTTTCCATTCACCCGCAGCTTCTTGCACAAACCCAACATGACTTCTGGCGCTCCCTTCATGTACGCCACTTTCTTGCCACTCACTGCATGCACAGTGGTCATCCGCTTCCGTTCGCTTGTAAACTCAACTTCGTCAACTCGTGGAAACTTTCCGTGTAGTTCTTCTGCATCAAGCCCTGCCTTTTTGGCGCTTACGATCAACGCAGCTTCTGTCGGGTCGCCCAACACTTCAAACGTGGAGTTTTCGTGGCGAACGCGTGCGTCATTATTGAGCGCGCCAATCTGCAGCAACAGTGAAAATTTCCTGGAATCCTCACTGAATTGGCCGGCAGGGTCGTAGCCTGATCCTGTAACGGTAATGACTTTCCCATTCACATACATTTTCGTCACTGTCATCTCATTGTGTGTAAGTGTTCCTGTCTTGTCAGAACAAATGACTGTGCACGCACCCAGAGTTTCCACACTTGGCAGCCGGCGCACGAGCGCGTTCTTCCGCGCCATTGCCTGCACACCCAGAGCAAGCGAAACTGTCACCACTGCAGGCAATCCTTCAGGAATCGCGGCCACTGCCAAAGCTACCGATGTCATAAACATTTCCACGAAGTCCTTTCCAAGTGCGACGCCCATTCCAAATGTCACGACGGCAATGAGTACCACTGCAGTTCCCAAAAACTTTCCCAACCATGCCAGCTTTTTTTGCAATGGTGTTGGCTCGGTCTTTGTCTCCTGAATGAGAGACGCAATCTTGCCCACTTCTGTTTTCATGCCCGTGCCAGTGACTACTGCCTTTCCATGCCCGCCAGTCACGATCGTGCCCGAAAACACCACGTTGCGACGTTCAGCAACAGGAACATCAGCAGAAAGCACCGCGTCCTCCTTTGACACGGGCAAACTCTCCCCAGTCAATGCAGCCTCCTGCGTCTTCAGGTTAACAACCTCCAAAAGGCGGGCGTCAGCAGGAATTTTGTCCCCTGTTTCCAGCAAAATAATATCGCCAGGAACCACACTGGAACTATCTACCTTTCGCTGGATGCCATCGCGCACAACAGTTGCCTTTAACGACAACACTTTTTTCAGCGCTTCAATAGCCGCCTCGGCCCGATAGTCCTGCACGAACCCAAGAATAGCGTTCAACACAACGATGGCGGCAATGACGTAAAAGTCAGTGATTTCTCCGAGAAAATATGAAATGATCATTGCGCCAATCAGAATCCACACCAGAGGACTCGTGAATTGTTCGACAGCGAGCTTCAGAAGGCGAAACCGCTCGCGCACCTGAATAGTGTTCGGGCCATAGGTTTTCAGCCGCGCATCTGCCTCGGACTGTGACAGCCCTCGCGCAGGGTCGGTTTGCAGTTCATGAAGCACCTCTTTCGCAGGAACGGCAAAATATTCCATTCTATGCGTTCCTTATCATAAGACTTTAAGTATTTTGCTTCAGATTGTACTTGTGTAGCTCTCCTGTGGGTACGAATTTTGCGAACTCCCTCGCTTGCGCTCGGTCGTTCAGCAAAATTCACAATATTCTTGGTGAATTACTACGAAAGCAATATTACTACGGCAAGATAAGGCAATAACGTAGTAAAACTCAATAACGGAGTAATACCAAAGTGCATTACTAATGGAAATTTTGTGCACTTTGGCAGTATAGCA
>JACQMZ010000013.1 GCA_016203345.1 Candidatus Woesearchaeota archaeon
ACTTTTTCAAAATTCTCAAATCTACTTATTCTATCACCGTAATTATTTAAAAGGTGTTCTTATCCGCCAATAGCAAACCGTTACTGCAGGGGAGCAAAATGAAAAAGGGTATGGTGCTGGGGTTGTTGCTGGTTGTTCTTGTAGCGTGTGTTCCCAAGTTTGCACCGCCTCCTGGATGTGAAAGTGATGCTTCGCCTGTTGCTGTTCCGTCTCCTGACAAAGCTGTTCCTGATGCATCTGCTCCGGCCATTACCGGTGGCGCTGTTGTTGACACCTCAACTCCTGCGAAGGAAAAACCTGTTGATACAGACAAGAAAACAGGCCTTCCAATCAAGCGTGTGAATGAGGGTCAGCTGGTGAGCTTTCCGAATCTTGCGGCTTCTGATCCTGATGGGGATAAGATCGTGTACACTTTTACTCCTCCGTTGGACCAGACCGGCAAGTGGCAGACCAAGGTTGGGGATGGTGGGGAGTATAAGGTGACTATTACTGCTGATGATGGCAAGAGCAAGACGTCGCAGTCTGTGCTTGTTATTGTGGAGCATGGCAACAAGCCGCCAGTTATTGAGAAGGTTGGGGATGTGAACGTCAAAGAGGGTGATCTGGTGACGCTTGATCCGAAGGTTTCTGATTCTGATGGTGACAAGCTTGCGATTACGTATTCGGGCTGGATGACTTCTAACAAGAGGCAGACGACGTTTGCAGATCAGGGCAGGCACGTGGTGACGGTGAGCGCCAGTGATGGAAAGGCGAGCACGCAGGAAACGATTGTGGTGATTGTTGAAAACGTCAATCGCAAGCCGGTGCTGGAGCAGATTAGTGACATTCTCGTGAAGGAAGGGGACAAGGTTACGTTGCGTCCGACGGCAAGCGATGCTGATGGTGAGCGTGTGACGTTCAAGTACTCTAAACCGTTTGATGGGCAGGGCGTGTGGCAGACCAGGAAGGGAGATGCAGGGTCGTATAGGGTGAACGTCTCTGCGACTGACGGACAGGAGGAAGTGGCGATAAGGTTTTTTATCGCAGTGGAGAGCGTGAATCAGCCGCCCAAGCTTGAGTTGAAGGAGTCTGTGATCAGCGTGGGCGAGGGTGACATTGTGACGCTGTATCCTGTGGTGAGCGATCCTGAAAATGATCCTGTGCGCATCACGTATTCTGGGTGGATGAAGGAAAACAGTTACAAGACTGATTTTGATGATGCTGGCGTGCACACGGTGACAATCACTGCAAGCGATGGCCTGAACAAGGTGGAGAAGACACTGACGGTGAACGTGCGGGAAGTTAACAGGCCTCCTGTGTTTGGTTCGGGCGCGTTTGAGTGAAGTTCCTACAATGTCTCTAAAAAGCACTTTATGTGGGATTGTCTGTGCCGCGTATTTAAGTGGGTGCAGTGTTCTGGTGAAATCATATGAGCAGGATGAGCGTTATGCTGGACCACAACCTCTTCCGGCTGAGGTTGTTCAGCGGTTTGAGTATGGCACGTCGGTGTTGGACGAAAATCCTTTTGGGCAGTTCGCCGCTTCGGATTTGGTGGAGCGAGTGCAGTCTTTGTATTTTACCAGAGAGGTTAGGTCTTTTTCTTCCGAAGACAGGCATGTGGGGAGTATGCGCACCATTACATTTGAGTATTACAGAACCGCTTTGGCTGAGCATCCACCTCTGGTGATGGTGTTGCCAATTCTTGGTGGCGATTATCCAATTGAGCGTTCAGTGTGTGAAATGCTTGCAGAGCACGGCATATCTTCAGTTCTGGTGCACAGGCCTCCTGGAATTCTTGACCCACAAACGTATCAGTCGTTGGAGGTCATGATTCTTTCGCTAACTGCTGATCGGAGAAAGACGCTTGATGTTATTGTTGCAAGCGGAGAAGTGGACATGGAGCGGATGGGTTCGTTTGGCATAAGTATGGGTGCTATAACAGGTGTGCCGCTTATTGCTGTTGAGCAGAGACTACAGTATCACGTGCTGGGTTTGGCAGGAGGAGACATCCCGTCAATAATTATGGAATCGTCTGAGGATGCCGTGGAAGAATTTGTGGATGAAGCAATGAGCGCTTTTGGACTCTCAAGGGCACAGTTGTTGGATCGTCTGCGTAGTGGGTATTGTTCAGATCCTGCAGAACTTGCGCCGTTTATTGATGCGCGGAATGTGCGGATGTTCCTGGCGCGTTTTGATTGGGTCGTGCCTCTGCAGTATGGGATGGTATTGCATGAAAGGATGGGTAGGCCTCAGCTTGATGTTCTTCCAGTGGGGCATTACACTGCGGCGTTGTTTTATTTTTGGGTTAAGGATGTGACTTGTGAATTTTTTCAGGAAAAGTTTGGAGTGGATGGAGTTGAAGTTGAGCGGAGAAGGCAGGAGATAGTGCGAAGTGCACGTCGTCAGAGGTCTGACAAATAGAATGTTAGATTAAGAAATTATTGCTGATTTGTTGAGCATTGCTTTGAGTTTGCGGTGGAGTGTTTCGTATCGTAATCCAGCTTTTCGTGCGGTTTGGGAGATGTTGTGGTTGTTTTGTTCAAGGGCTTTCTCAAAGTATGCGCGTTCGAATTCTCGTTCTGCTTGTTTGAGCGTCAGGTCTTTTTGCGGCAATTCTTTCAGGATGTCTTTGGATAGTTCCGGGGCTTTGCTGTAGAGGGTGACGAATCGTTGGGGGTGGAGTGCTGATTTGTACATGTCGAGCGTTGATTGGATCATGGTTTGGACTGCGGATTCTCTGACGTATTCTACGTTTTCAAGTTCTTCCCTGAATTTTGGAATGGCGATTTTCATGTCAGCTATGATGCGGTGGACTGATCTGCGGTCTATGCCTGAGACTTTTGCGATGTCTGAGACGTTCCCGAACAGGCGTTTTGCCAGCCGCATAATGTATGCTTTCTTGAATAAGCGTTTGGCTTTTTTGAAGGGAACTGCAGTGTCTATGTCCAACAGGAGGAGCGTGCCTTGTTTGAGTTTGTCAGAAATGTCATGCTCAATTTCTGAAACTCTGATGCCAAGGTATTTCTGCATGGCGTCGTCTAAGAGTGGTTTGATGCGCTTCTCAATCACCCGTTCCAGGTCTTCATCAGTCATGTTTTTTCTTCATGAATTTTCCTGAACGAGTGCCGAAGGCACGAGTTCGGAAAATTCAGTGGGACAAAATTATCATTGTTTATAAACCTTGACTTTTTTGTCTCACTATTCGTTGAGAGGGGTTTCCGAGATCTCTTCTGCCCGACGGCAGACAAGAGAAGAGTATCCATCGGCACTGCATCGCCGTATACGCTCGATGAGAAGGTCTTGCCCAAAGACATCCGGCTCAGTGATTGTTCGGTATGTATCTTCCACAAATCGTAACGATCCATAAACAATGACTATGCCGTGGCGTTTCACCCTGCGGTTGATGTGGACAAGTTTCTGCCCCAGAAAATCCTGTTCCAGAATCATTCCGTCTTCCAATTCCTGCCTCTCCATGTATGCGTCGCGTATGTCTGAAGAGACTAGTGCAGTGTCGAGGGACTCAAGAGGGAGCGGCCAATGAGTGCCATTTGTGGGTATGATGCGGACATTTGGCAAACCTTTCACGTGATCATAAGCACTTGTGAGATCTCCCCATCCGAGGCCGACAAATGTTGCAGCCGGTCGCCGGCGTGCATAAAGGGCAAGGTCTTCGCCATTGCCAACGCCAAACATGCCAATGGTTTGGTGGGGTTGGAGTTCTGATAAAATAGCGTACCGCGTCAGATCTAACAGAGTCATAAGCGGCTTTGTCGGGAAGAGAATTTAAACCTATGCACTGCTGCCCATTCGGCAGGTCTGGAGCGTTAGCGGAAGACCTGACGTGAGGGCTGCACTAGATTTTCGTATTCTTTTTATGGGATGGAAGACACGCA
>JACQMZ010000014.1 GCA_016203345.1 Candidatus Woesearchaeota archaeon
GAATGTGAATTTTGCTGAATGAGCGCCCGCAGGCGCGAATTCGCAAAATTCGTGTTCTCGAAAACCCGGACTGTCAGCAAAAAAATAACAGAAGCTAAACACGTACCTGCAACCTAATAACTTCTGGCTCGCTGTTGCAGTTCCCTGATGCGCTGAACCAGACGAGTGTATTCTGCCATCTGCTCAGCACCACCAGACTCAAGCACACGATTCGCCTGCTGCATCAGATCACCAATCTCGCGCTCCATCGAACGCCGCAGACGATCACGCTCTGCCTGAGACATGGGCGGAGGACTCACAGGACGAGATGGACGAGTCTCCACATCGCCGATACGAATAGGAGCGGGTAAGTCAGCTAACGGACGCTGAACCTGAGGTTTGGGTGGAACCCGACCACGTGGCCACGCAATGCGCCTTTGCGACGGGTGACACTGCGGGCATTCTGCACTCACCCTTTCATGCTTGCAAAACACCACCACACCAGACAAATCACCTGCGGTTTCATGAATCTCAGGAATAACTGCACCTTCCAAAGAAACTTCCTCAGGAGCAGAAGCACAACCGCTGACAAAAGAAGCTATGCTTAAAAGCAGGCCTGCAACAGCAGACACAGGGGAATGTTTCCTGCGTGGTGGATGAGCCAACACCACAGGCTCCCACTTGTCCACCAACACCTTCAGCCGCTCCAGTGCATTCTGTTCACGCTCCAACCCAGGCACAATCCCCAGTCGCAATTTGTCAGCAGATTCATACAATTGAATAGCGTCTGCTTGCTGTTTCCATGCCACCTTCAATTCGCTCACTATAGGACTCAGTTCGATTAACATTGCCCTGAATCGCGCTTCTGGAGCATGTGGCGTCTTATTCAGAGCAGCCAACACCAGTACGAGCTCATGCGACAAACTCTGCAAGAAGTCATCTTGTTTCTTAATCGCGACCACCAACGGTTTGACAAATGCGTCGATATCTTGCGGTACCTGCATTGTTAACATAAGATTTAAGCCCCGCCATTTGGGACCAAGCCATTCATTCACAGAATCAGCCAATTCCTTGCTTGTCTTTTTCAGAAGTTTTACATCAATATCATTAACCATGCCTGCCTTGCGGGTGATGGGATATTTATTTCTTTCTACAATAAAGCTTAAGAAGCCATTGGGAATGGTTATGCTGGGGGATTATGGACGCGGCAGAACTTGTTGTCAAAATGCAGGACTTTCTTGAGAAGTACTACGCACCCCAAATAGCAGAAGCGGCCAGAACCAAGCAAAAAACACTCGTCGTAGACTTTCAAGACCTTGCAAAACACGACATAGCCATAGCAGACGAGCTCCTTGACAAGCCAGAAGAAGTCCTCAAAGGAGGAGAAATGGCCATCGCCCAAATCGAAGCGCCAGGCGAAACCAAAGGGTTCAGCGTCAGATTCCACAACATCCCCCCCTCGTCCACATACATGATCCGCGACATCAGAAGCACCCACCTCAACAAATTCCTCTGCGTGGAAGGCATTGTGCGCAACAAAGGAGACGTGCGGCCGCAAGTCACTGCGGCAAAATTTGAGTGCCCAAGCTGTGGCAACACGCTGAATGTCCTGCAACTGGACACGAAATTCAAGGAACCGTTCCGGTGCAGCTGCGGCAGAAAAGGAAAATTCCACCTTCTCTCCAAAGAGCTTGTCGACGCCCAAGGACTGGTGCTTGAAGAAGTGCCAGAGCAACTTGAAGGCGGCGCGCAACCCAAACGCGTCAAAGTCCTGCTGAAAAACGAACTCGTCAGCCCGCTTACAGAGAAAAAAACCAACCCAGGCAGCAGAATCATCGCCACAGGCATTGTAAAAGAAGTACCGCAAATCACCAAACAAGGAGGCCAAAGCACCACGTTTGACATCGTGTTTGAAGCCAACCACGTCGCGCCATCCCAACAAGACTTCAGCGACATCAAAATAACGCCCGAAGAAGAACTGAAAATCAAAGAACTCGCGCAAGACCCGAAGCTGATCAAAACCATGACCACAGCAATCGCGCCCAGCATCTACGGCCACGAAAAAATCAAGGAATCCCTTGTATTGCAACTTGTTGGAGGAGTAAGAAAAACACGCGATGACGGCATCACCACACGCGGAGACATCCACATCCTGCTCGTCGGCGATCCGGGCTCTGGAAAATGTCTTGCGGGCACGACAAAAATACCCCTGCAAGATGGTTCCATACATGCGATCAACACTCTTCCGCAGTCATCAGCTGTGAATGCCATTGACCGTACAGGAAAAATCGCCACACAAAAATCAACGCACTTCTGGAAGCGAAAATCCCCATCAACCCTTCTCCGCATCCGTCTTGCGTCAGGACGCACACTCACCGTTACAAAAGAACACCCGCTCTTTACGACAGAAGACGCATACGTTTTCGCCAAGCCAGCACACCAATACAAACCAGGAGACTACCTTGCAACTGCCCGCAAACTCAAGTACACTGGCAAAGTGCAGCGACTGCCGACAATATTTCACCGCTCCCGGTCCAGAAATCAACAACAACTCCGAATACCACGAAGACTTTCTACAGACATGGCCCGACTGCTCGGATACCTTATTGGTGATGGATACGTCAGCCCATCAGCCACATCAGGATGGATCAGTTTCACCAACAGCGACCACACACTAATCCGTGACTACAGTCGACTCATCAAAAAACTCTTCAACGGCACAACAACAATACGCTCCAGAACAACTTCACAAGAAGCATACATTTGCTCACTCGCACTCCTCAATTTCCTCCAGTCAATAGACACAGGCATTGTGGCACTGTCCTCATCCAAACAGTTTCCACAAGCCATCAGCCGATCGCCATTACCTGTTCTCAAACAATTTATCCAAGCGCTCTTCGAATGCGAAACCCACATCAACCAAACAAAAAGACAACTCGAATTCACTACCATCAGCAAAAACCTTGCAGAAGATCTACAAATCAACCTGCTAAAATTTGGCATCGTCTCACTTCTTAAGACAAAATCAAAATACGCCGCAAACACTGTGCGCAAGCGAAAAATGAACGCATATGAAATCATTATCAGCGGAGAACAGGCAGAACACTATCTCGCCACCATAGGATTCATCTCACCAAACAAAAAACAACAGGCACATCGCCTCATGCGCGCACGAAACCAGACCACCAGCAACACCAACATTGACATCATTCCCAATCTCACCACCGCGTTACGCGTCCTTAGAACAACACTCGGACTCTACCAACGAGAAATGGGACTGGCACGACCTACATACTTACACTATGAGCGAGGAGACCGAAACCCATCACGAAACAGCCTTCAAAAACTCATAACCACCCTTCGAAAACAGTACCCCTCCCACCAAGCACTCATGTTCCTTGAACAAGTGGCTCATGCAGACATATTCTGGGACAAAATTGTTGAAATCAAACACGTTGCGTCAACAGAACCATACGTGTACGACCTCCAAATTGACAACCATCACAACTTTGTTGCAAACGGCATCATCGTACACAATTCACAAATGCTCAAGCGCATCTCCCACGTTTCCCCACGCGGGCGATTCATCAGCGGCAAGGGAGTGAGCGGCGCAGGCCTCACGGCAAGCGTAGTCCGCGACGAATTCCTGGGAGGATGGAGCCTTGAGGCGGGCGCGCTGGTGTTGACAAATCTCGGGGTCTGTTGTATCGATGAATTGGACAAAATGAGCAAGGACGACACTGCAGCCATGCATGAAGCGCTGGAAGGACAAAGCTACCATCCAGACACAGAAATACTTCTGGCAGACGGCACGCGCACCACCATCCGCACATTTGTCGACGGCCTTATGAAACAAACACCAGATGAGATCATCAATGGCATCAACTGCGAATTCTTCTTCCCAGATGACAAGCACATACTCACTACAGACTTCCAAACAATCACCCCAGCACGCGTTGCGCGCGTCAGCAGGCACCCTGCACCGGAATTTTTTTACCAAATAACATACTCAAATGGACGACGCATTGTTGTAACGCCAGAACATCCTTTGTTCGTCTACACCAACGGCCACGTAACAGAACTTCCAGCCGGTGCTGCCACACCTGGAATGACCGTGCCGGCGCCGCGCACACTCCCTCTACCGGAACAAGACATACCACTGCGCCAACCACAGCAGACGTATCACCATTCAAAACCCCACACGCTCCCAACAAACCTCACACCACCACTCGCACGACTCCTTGGATATGTCATCACCGAAGGCCACAGTTATCAACGCTCAGCAAACCGCACATACGAAATAGGGGTTAGCAACACAGACTTCAGTATAATCACCGACGTTGAGCGCCTTTTTGGCACGCTCTTTGCTACAGCTATCATCCGCAACGTACAACCTGCAGCCAGACGCACGAAAGCGACCAAAAACCTTGCCACAGTTCGATGCAATTCTCACCCGATCTACGACTTCTTTACAGACAACTTCCCTGAAGTCATGACCAAATCCCCTGCCAAGCGCGCGCCTCCCTGCCTCTTCAAGGCCACCCTGTTGTGCGTGCGAGAATTCCTCACCGCGGCATTCCGTGGAGACGGCGTTCTTGAAACAGACGATTTCGGGTACAGCACGGCGTCTCGACTGCTGGCGGAAGACTACCAAGACCTCCTTCTTAGATTCAGCATACCAACCATTATACGTGAAGAACACTGCGGAACACACACCTATTACAAAACAATTGTGACAGGCAGGCTCACGGACAAACAACGGTTCGTCGAGACAATCGTCTGCATCAGCGACCACAGACACTCGCGCATTCGCTCACTTCTCCAGCGTGCATCAAACAAGCGCAACCAACGCGATCCTGTCCTTCCCGAACACGCACGCGCAATACACTCTGCGCTCCTTGACCTGCGGATGGAAGACGGTTACCTCAGCGGACTCCTCGGCAAAGGACACACCCCCTCTACAGAAACACTTACGCCCTATGTCGCACGCATACAACAAAGACTGCACAAGAATGGCGGCACACCGCAAGAAATCAGAAATAACAATGCCGTGCCTGTTATGGAACTTGCAACACGCCTCCACCGTTCACCCGCACACATCTACAATTGCGAAATGGAAACTCACCACGCACATGACCAGTACCTGACCGTCTTACGACAAGCTGTTGCAGATAAGCAAGACCACGTGAACACGCTCATTCGGCCAGTCATTGACTTCCTCCAGTCAGACATACGCTTGCTACGCATCACACGCGTCGACAAAATACAAAACCCCGGCGTACCAATGGTATACGACGTCACTGTCATGCCACACAAAAGCTTCATCAGTCAAGGAGTGGTGCTGCACAATACCGTCACCATTTCGAAGGCAAACATCCAAGCAACCCTGCGGTGCGAAACAACAGTTCTTGCAGCAGCCAACCCGAAATTCGGACGATTCGACCCGTACGACACCATCGCCAACCAAATCACGCTTGTCCCCACCCTCATCAACAGGTTTGACCTCATCTTCCCCATCAAAGACGTCCCTGACCAGAAAAAAGACGAAAAAATGGCACGATTCATCCTGTCCCTCCACAAAAACTCCACAGTAGTCTCGGAAGGCACACTCACCACAGACTTTGTGCGCAAATACATCGCGTACGCCAGACAACACCACTCCCCAAAACTCACAGACGCAGCCATACAGGAAATCGAAGACTACTACATCAAAATGCGCGCCAGCTCAAGCGGCGGCGGAGTCAAAAGCATCCCCATCTCTGCACGACAACTCGAAGCACTCGTCAGGCTCAGCGAAGCAAGCGCACGGCTCCACCTCCGCAACAAAGTCCTTGCCAAAGACGCAAAAAAAGCCATAGAAATCGTCGACTACTACCTAAGACAAGTAGCATACGACGAAAAAACAGGCACGATAGACATTGACCGCATCGCCACAGACGTCAGCGCACAAACCAGAAACAAAATCATCATCGTCAAAGAAATCATCGCAGAACTCGAAGCCAAACACGGCAAAGCCGTCCCCATCGACGAAATCAACAAACTCGCAGTCAACAAAGGAGTTACTGAAAGCGAACTCGACGAAGTCATCCAAAAACTCAAACGCGCAGGAGACCTCTTCGAACCACGACCAGGGTTTGTCAGCCGCATATAGACAAGACAATTTTAATCAATAACAATTTTTGGAGTGTCTTTGAAACACTTTGGCGCAATAATCCCCTTTCCTCTGACCTCAAAACACCTCGCCACTTTCTGAATAACCGCATAATATTCTTCCTTATCTGACACGCGCAACTTCACCAGATAGTCATAGTCCCCTGTGATGAAATACACTTCCTGCACCTCAGGAATTTTCGCCAGTGCCTTTCCGGCTTTGTCAAGATCAATTTCCTGCCCCAGTTTTGCCTGCCCAAACACAAATGCAACATATCCTTTGTTCACTTTTTCCGGGTCCAACAAGACGGTAAAAGACTTTATCACACCCGTCGTTTGCAACTTTCGTATGCGAGACTGCACTGTCGACGTCGGCAAGTGCAGGCGATGAGCTATTCTGGTTATGCGCGGCACGCGTCACTTCAACAGCACTACAATACAATGCGGAACGCGGAGAATATACCATAAGAAACTCGTGGAGACGAAAAGTAGAAGGCTCAATCAGAAACGTGCCTAAATTCCAAGAACATGTGGTGGAAGAAGTCCATCGAACAGTGCACTACTTTTACAATCCACAGTATTTTGCGTACCGTGCGTGGGTAGATAACGCTTGTGAAGGATAAAACAGTCACGCGCCAGGCGTCTCAGGCGGCACTTGAACTTGTGCCTGCAACAGGGCTAATTGTTCCTGCTGTCTTCGCAAGTTATCCATTGAAAAACACGACCTCTGCAGAAACTCTTGCTTGACAACGTCACAAACGCTGAAATCGCCAGCAAGCGCGAACTCCATAAAGCAAGAATCACGAACACGATCCTCTGAAATGCTTGAACACGACTGTGATTGGTTCGTTTTTCTAGCGACTTCGTACACGCACTGGTCAGCTTTTTGGGGCAGAGGAATAGAACTGCAAAACGACAACGCCAGCGCAGGATCCTTCGACGCTGCCGTTTGCGCCCGTTCGTCAACCTGCGCAGGAGTTTCCACACGCGCAGAACAGTCCTTCACGCACGTCAAGCCAGACTCTCCCTGCTCGCACTGGCCATTTCCGCAACAAGGCGCAACTGGCGAGAACACGCACTTGCCATCCACACACGCATCAGACGTGCACGCATTCAAATCATCACACCCCTTTGGACACTCCAGCACAACCTCAGGCGGAGCCTCGAACACGATTTGTTCAGCAGGAAGCTGAGCCACAAGCGACTTCCTCTCCTCCTTCACAACAACCTCGACCTCCTGAGCCACAGACTTGTCCTCATACGTCAGCACAGACTTCACCACGTACTTACCTGGCAGGGCATCAGGCCGAGTCGAGAAACGCACCGTGCCCCTGCTCTTCTTGTCCAGCACTACTGTCTCCACCTTCTGC
Source organism: Candidatus Woesearchaeota archaeon (assembly GCA_016203345.1). Classification (GTDB taxonomy): domain Archaea; phylum Nanobdellota; class Nanobdellia; order Woesearchaeales; family ARS49; genus JACQIC01. The sequence goes on from JACQMZ010000014.1 coordinate 7,500, forward strand.
TGAACAACCTTTCCCGCAGGATCAACCAGTTGATGCGACACACGCACGCCAACATCTGAGCCGAATGCGGTTTCCAGCAATCTGTCAAAAGCCACCGTGTCACCCTGCGCATACTCCAGCACAGGAACAGACAATTCCAAAGTCACCGTAACGTCCGGAGCAAAGACAAAAACGTACGCAAGCACGCAAACCAACACCACAAATGCACCAAGCCCGACGAACGGAAGCTTCGAATGAGGAACACCTGCAGGCACAGCCAAAGGAGCAGATACCGGCGCCAAGACAGCGTCAATCGTTGCAGGCGAGTATCCTGCCCGCACCAAACTCTCCCTAATCTGCTGCGACACATACCCTTGCTGACGCAACTGACGAACATAGTCCTCCAACTGGCCCATACAAAGAACAAGAATACTTGTGTATAAGAGTTTTGTGGGTGTGAATTTCGCGAATTCGGCGCTGCGAGACAAAATAATATGCCTGCTCGCTAAAAACTCGTCAATCCGCCGAAGGCGGTTGAACTCGTATTTAGGCTCACGGGCTCATTCAGCGAAATTCTGGTGAAAACTCTTTTAAAGACTCCAAGACCTTCACCTCGCATGGGGGACGCGCCAAAGAGAGCACTGGCATTCAGACTCTGGATCAAAGATATTGTCGAAGGCACGTTCAAAAAGGCAGACTCTCCTTACTCGCCATCTGAATTCACGCTCCAAGACGGGCAAAGTGTTCCACGGGTGCAGTTATGCGGGATTGTGGTCCACAACGCGGCAGACACCAACGACTCCCACCTCACGATGGACGACAGCACAGGAGTGCTCACCATCCGCGCGTTTGACATGCCCTCACATGTACACACCATCATGACAGGAACACCCGTTCTCGTCATTGGCAGGCCACGACAGGTCGCCACCATAACGTACATCATGGCAGAAATCATCAAACCACTGCATGACATCAAGTGGCTTGACGTTTGGAAAAAATCCCTTCCCCGCGAAGCAACACACCCTGCTGACGCCATCCTCGCACTCATCAGGAGCAACGACCACGAATCCGGCGCAGACGTTGAACACCTCACACGCACCATACCCAACAGCGACAACATCATCGCAGACCTGCTTCTCAAAGGACGCATATTCGAAGTCAGCCCGGGCAGAGTAAAAGTTTTGGAATAAAAAACTGGTACCTGTTTAGCTATTCTGCTGGTACGAATTTTCTGAGTTCGCTTACGCTCACTCAAGAAAATTCACAATATTTGTAAGTGAATTACTACGGGAGCTTTGTGATGTGAATTTCCCTGAGTGAGCGCCCAGAGCGCGAATTCTGGAAATTCGTGTTCTCAAAAA
>JACQMZ010000018.1 GCA_016203345.1 Candidatus Woesearchaeota archaeon
TGATGGCTGAGATAAGCACACGCACGTATTACTTGTGGATAGACGAGCCCTTTGCTGCCGACGACACAGAGTACTGCCTCAAAAAAGCATGGCGGGACGGAGTGACTCTCCCAGACCACCTTGTCAACGATCCCCTCATTGGATGGACACTCAAACCGAATTATACTAACGACCAAATCATCATCGTCAACGGAACACGCAGGTTAGTGTACGGCTCACACCACCACAACAGCAAAGGAATGAACAATGCCGAAGAATTTTCACTGAAAAAGCCAGAGAACACCACACGCATCGTCATGCTTGGAGACAGTTACACGTGCGGACCAGACACACCGATACTTCTGAGTATGGGAAACCTGCTGAAAGAAATGATTCCTCACAACGAAGTCCTCAACTTCTGCGTGCCTGAACGCGGCATAGAAACCATGTACGCACGGTACGTGCTCGAAGCCAGAAACTACTCGCCAGACATCGTGGTGTGGAACATCAACATGCAGACACTGCTCACCCCGAACGACTGCCTATTGAATATCCCGCAACTTGAAGTCATACAGAACACGATCCACATCAAAGAACGCACCTATCCATCCACTGACGACTTTCTCTCACGGTATCGTCCCCCATTCGCAGAGAGCGCGCTTGTCAAACACGTCCTGCGATGGCTACATACCGTGCGCAGGGAAGAAAAAATTCAGCTCGGAATCAAACTCTTAGACACCATGATGGACAACGTCAGGCAAGACCACACCACACTTGTCGTCGCCATGATCCCTACCCAGGACGCCCTCTTTGCAGACACATTCAACGACATCAAACAAAGACTCTTTGACAAACGCATCAACTTCCTTGGACAAAAATACTTCCAAGCCAACAAAAACTATTACCGCAACCAATCATGGTTCCTCGGCAACAGCCCCCAATACAGCGTCATCGGACACGGCGTACACGCAGGAGGAATCAAAATGCTCCTTGAACACTCCCGCACCATTCCTCCCACAACAAACTACTTTTTCACCGCATCTGACCAACACAACTACATGATTCTTGTGCCTGACCAATTCCCGTACGACACCAACGTCCGCGTCCTCTACCCCTACAACACGAGCGTCACCGCATGAAAAAAATCTTTGTAAAAAAAATAGTCTTGCTCACCGCAACACTCCTTGTCCTCTTCATTGCGGCAGAAATCTTTTTCCGCGCGTACTATTCATACACCGGGCAGTTTGTTGCGGCAGACGACATTGAGCACTGCCTCAAAGAACTCAAACTCAAAAAACTACCTACTGACAAAGTCAACTTCGTCAATTTCACCCGCGTCGACAGATGGGACTACGACCCCCTCATCGGCGCCACAAGCAAAAAAAATTACAACGAAGACCACATCGAACGTCAAATAGTCAATGGCAAAACAATTCACCAAATCATGTACGACCAGCACCACCACAACAACCAAGGAATGGTCAACCTTGAAAATTTCACGCTATACAAAACAGCAAATGTCAGCGTTCGCATTGCACTCTTTGGCGACAGCTTCACGTGCGGCGACCAGGCACCACTTCTCTACAGCATGGGATATGTCCTCAAAGCGCTGATCAACAAAAGCGAAGTCCTCAACCTGTGCGTCAGCGGACGCGGAATAGACACTATGTACGCACGCTACATCCTTGAAGGCAAAAACTACTCACCAGACGTCGTCTGGTTCAACATTTTTGTCGACGACCTTGCGCGAGCATTTGTCTGCCCGCTTGAAACGCCAAATCTCACGATTGCAAACGGCAGACTCGTCCTTGGGCCCAGACTGTACCGCAACGCAAAAGAACTATACGACAAGTACCAACCACCCACGGTTGAAAGCTTTTTTGTCAAGCACGCGCTGTCGGTTTACGACCAGCACACCAGACACGCCAGAAACATGGCCAAAGGACTGGCACTCCTCGATGTGATGCTCAACGAAATGAAGCGACACACCAAGGAAGCGAACTCAACTTTTTTCGTCAGCGCCATCCAAGCACCAAACCCCAACCCCCTCCAAGTCTATTATTACCAACAAATCAAAGAGCTCGCCACGCGCAAAAACATTCCATTCTTTGACAGCAACACGTACTTCAAAACTAACAACGAACTCTACCACAACCAGTCCTTCTATTATTTTAAAGAAGGAAGAGGACTCGGCCACTACAGCGTCATCGGCAATGCCCTCCACGCACAAGGCATGAAGGAAGTCATGGCATCAACAGGCATCATCCCCATCACCACAAATTATTATTTCGCCAACTTCCACGCAAGCAACCCCCTACTTCTCATTCCCGAAGACTTCGGGCCAAATAAACAAAACTTCAGAACACTGCTCTCCTATTCCATCAGCACTGAAAACGTCAGCACCCTCTACTCAAATGCGACGATAAACGTCATCGACAGACGCATCGAGAATTTTGAATAAGCAAGGTTTATAAATGAACGGCTAATAATCGAGCATACCTAGAGCCTGGAAGGATACCTTTCAGTACAACTGGTGGATTGTTCTACGGTTCAGGAGCAGAATTTTCTCAAATTCGCCGCTGAGCGGCTCACATGAGAAAATTCGGGTAATACTGTACAGTGTTACAGTGTTGATGAGGAATTGGTTGACACCATCGGTTTTACACACCCATGCCACAACGAAGAACCCCTAGACAGGGCAGTATGGAATATTGGCCCCGCTGTCGAGCTAGCTCAACCCATGCGCGCATCAGAACATGGCCAGCAGGACCAGCAAGCAAACCCCTGGGCTTCGCAGGCTACAAAGCAGGCATGACCCACGTCACCGTCATGGACAGCAGACCAAACTCCATCACCAAAGGAGAAGAAATCGCCCTCCCTGCCACCATCGTCGAGTGCCCACCGCTCAAGGTGTACGGACTCCGTCTCTACCGACGAGACGCGTACGGCGCCCACCCAGCGATGGACGTTCTCACTGACAAACCCGACAAAACCCTTTCCTCCCGCCTCATTCTTCCCAAAAAAACAACGCAAAAAAACATCGCGATTTCCGACTACCACGATCTCACCCTTCTCGTGCATACGCAACCAAAATTTACCGGCATAGGCAAGAAAAAACCAGAAGCATTTGAACTCGGCATCGGCGGCACTATTCAGGAAAAATACACAGCAGCAACCACACTGCTTGGCAAAGAAATCCCAGTCACAGACGTCTTCGGCGAAGGCATCCAAATCGACAGCCATGCCATCACCAAAGGAAAAGGATTTCAAGGCCCTGTCAAGCGATTCGGCATCAACATCAGAGCACATAAGTCAGAAAAAACCAAGCGCGGACCAGGAAACGTCGGCGGATGGACAGGCAACAGAAGCTTCCCTGTCCCCCACGCCGGACAAACCGGCTATCACCAGCGCATGGAACGCAACAAACTCATTCTCAAAATCTCAGAACCAAGCGCAGTCAACCCTGCAGGCGGGTTCGTCCACTACGGCGTAGTCAAAAATCCCGCACTCGTCATCCACGGCTCACTTGCAGGACCTCCAAAACGGCTTGTGAAATTTACCTTTGCCGGACTCCCGACCATGAAAGCAAAAGCGCCACTCGCGGTAACATACATCAGCCAGACATCAAAACAATGATAACAACAATGAATACCAAAGAACACACACCATGAAACTCCCCATCCTCAACACCACAGGCGCCAAAGTAGGCGAACAAGAACTTCCAAAAGTATTTGACACGCCAGTCAGGCAAGACCTCATCCTCAGAACAAACCTTGCCATCGCCAGCCACAAACGCCAACCATACGGCACAGACCCGCGCGCAGGCGCAAAATCAGCAGCCAAACTTTCCCGCAGACGAAGAAAATACAAAACAGCATACGGCAAAGGAATCTCACGCATCCCCCGCAAAATCATGTCCAGAAACGGAGAACGCATGAACTGGGTAGGAGCATTCGCCCCAGGAACCGTCGGCGGCAGAATGGCCTTTCCCCCAAGCGCGCAAAAAAACTGGCACCAAAAAATCAACCAAAAAGAACGCACACTCGCACGCAACAGCGCGCTCGCGGCAACAGTAAACAAACAACACGTCACCTCGCGAGGACACCGCATACCCACAAACTTCCCATTCATCATCTCCACAGACTTCGAAACACTTGACAAAGCGACCAAAGTTGTTGAAGCGCTTGACAAACTCGGACTCATGCAAGAACTTGAACGCTGCGACACACGCGTCATCCGCGCAGGCAGAGGAAAAAACAGAGGACGACCATACGTCACCAAAATCGGGCCGCTCCTCGTCGTGTCCGGACCATGCAAACTCCTCACCGCAGGACGCAACATTCCAGGAATCGACATCATGCCTGCCGCCAGACTCAGCACCATAAACCTTGCGCCAGGATCACGACCAGGAAGACTCACACTCTACACACAAGGAGCACTTGCCAAACTATGAGCGCCAACCCCTACGACGTGGTCATGTACCCCTTGTCCAGCGAGAAATCACTCCGCATGATGGAAGCACACAACAAACTCATCTTCGTCGTCAAACTCACTTCAAACAAACACGACATCAAGGATGCCATCCAAACCATGTTCAAAGCAAAAGTCACGTGCGTACACACCAAGATCACGCCACGCGGCGACAAACACGCCATAGTCACGTTCGCAAAAGACTCACCAGCAATCGACATTGCAACCAACCTGGGGCTGATGTAAATGGGAAAATCACTCATCCAACAAGCACGCGGCAAAGGCGGACCAAGCTACGTCGCACGCTCTTTCAGGTACAAGTCCTCTGCCAAACACCCCGCCACAGCCCGCAACGGAACCATCACAGACTTTGTCAAATGCCCAGGCCACTCTGCGCCCCTTGCAGAAGTCACGTATGAAGACGGCACCATCGCGTTCCTCATCGCGCCAGAAGGAGTCCGAGTCGGAGACCCCATCAACGCAACACCACAAGCAGACCCGAGAGTCAGCGGCAGCATCCTCGCGCTCGCAAACATTCCTGAAGGAACAAACATCTATAATATAGAAAGCCAGCCAGGAGACGGCGGAAAATTCTGCCGCACAAGCGGCAATGCCGCACGCCTCATCAGCAAAACAGACCAATACGCAATCGTCGTGCTCCCATCACGGCGCGAACGACAATTCCTGCTCTCCTGCAGAGCCAGCATCGGCACGATCGCAGGCGGCGGCCGCAAAGAGAAACCATTCCTTAAAGCAGGCACGCGCCACCATGCCAAACGCATGAAAAACAAACGCTACCCAATGATCAGCGGCGCCGCACAAAACGCAGTCGACCACCCATTCGGAAACAAGCGCACCTCGCGCAAGGCAAAACAGCGCCCAGCGCCACGCTTCGCCCCAGCAGGACGAAAAGTCGGCAAGCTCCACCCCACGCGCACAGGACGCAAGAAGTAAAAAACAACTCGGAAATAAAAAAAAAATGGCAAAAGAATTCACGTACCGCGGAAAAACAATCGACGACATCAAAAAAATGAGCCTGACCGAGTTTGCACTCCTCGTTCCCTCGCGAGAACGCCGACGCATCAAAAGAGGCTTCACACCAGGAGAACAACGCTTCCTCGCACACCTGAAAAAAGACAAGAAGGAATACCGCACACACTGCCGCGACGTGCCAGTCCTGCCAGACATGATCGGCAAAACCATCAAAGTCTACTCAGGCAAGGAATTCATCCCAGTCATCATCACAGCCGAAATGATCGGCCACCGCCTCGGAGAATACGTCATGACACGAAAGAAAATCTCCCACAGCGCACCAGGCATCGGCGCAACACGATCATCTGCATCGCTCTCGGTGAGGTAAACATGAACTACAGCACACCACTCGGCAAACAAGACGCCTGCGCATGGGGAAACAGCCTCTCTATTTCCACCAAAGTCTCAGTTGAAATATGCAGAGCGCTCCGCAACAAGCAGTACACCGCCGCCAAACAATTCCTCAACAACGTCCTGCAATACAAAGAACCAGTACCCTACCTCAGATACAAACACAACATTGGCCACCGCCGAGGACCCATCGGCGCAGGACGCTACCCGCAAAAAGCAAGCAAAGACATTCTCAGCATCCTTGAAAGCGCGGCGGCAAACGCGGCCAACAAAGGACTCGCAGTCGGCAACCTCATCATCAAACACATCTCAGCCCACAGAGGCCCACGCATCATGCGCCAAGGACGCAACTACCGACGGGCAAAAAGAACGCACATCGAAATCATACTCACCGAACAAAAACAGGAAAAGAAACCTGCTGTGAAAGAAACAAAGAAAGACATCCAGAAAGAGGCCAAGACATGATCGAAAGAAAATTTGTTGCGGAAAACCTCAAAGAATACCAAATCCAGGAATTCATATCAGCAAGCCTCAAAAATGTGGGACACAGCCACACAAAGCTCCAGCGCACTCCCTTGGGAGAGAAAATCATCATTTTTGCAAGCAGGCCGGGACTTGTCGTCGGCAGAAAAGGAGAAAACATCAAAAAACTCACCAA
>JACQMZ010000021.1 GCA_016203345.1 Candidatus Woesearchaeota archaeon
ATGTGAATTTTCCGAACTCGGACGCTTCGCGTCCTCGTTCAGGAAAATTCAGGGGATTCTATGTATATAAAGACTTTGGCTTTGCAAGGTTCTTCGTATTTCGTTACTCGGGATTCTTCTTAGGTTACGTTCGTACGGATACGACCAACACGACGAACCACCTACTACAAACGACAAACATAACTCAATCCGGCTTCGCAACCATTCTATTAATGGTGAAAAACCCAACAAGCATCACGACAGCAAAACCCAACACCTTCGGATGCGTCAAAATGGCAAAAAAGCCAGCAGTTTCCACCTGCGCAGGCTCACCTGCAGGAGACACTGCCTGCTTGCCACCAAGCGCGGCAAAACCCTGCTCCTCAGAAATCACAGCAGACAAACTACCAAGCCCAATAATGAGCGAGAGAGCTATAATCCATATGCCAAACGTGTTCCCATACTCCCTGCCTGTAAGCGTTTCAAGAATATTCTTTTCGCTGATTCCAAAACTCATGTACACCATAACGATAAACACGCCAAAAATAAACAACAACACAAACCACGGCGCCATCAAGCCAATCGTCTTCACAGCAACACTCGAAAAGATCGTGATGATACCTAACAAAAACGCAATCATGGCGTGCACAGCCGCGTTTTCACCCAACACCTTCATCTTACTCATGAAAGCAAACGAAACTACCATGACAAACAAAAAAGGCCACAAGATCGCGAAAAACGGAAACAAGCCAATGTCAAGGAAGGTGTATGGCATTTTAGCCTCCGAAAAGTTTTTCCATCAATGTTCTAAGGTTCGGCACCCGCTCATTTCTCGCGGTGGCACGCTCAGCGTCAGTCAATTCCTTCTTACTGACAAACCAGACAACCAACGCAAAGACCAAAATGACTATGAGAATCGCCAACGTGTTAGGATCGATTACAAACGAAAGGAATGGCAGTGAAATAAAACCACCTGCCTGCAACAAAATCCCCAGCAAAGCCACAAACGCGATCAGCGCAAGAAATCCAGCAACAACATTCTCCTTTGGCTTTGACTTCCCCCCAATCAGCGTCAACAACAACATGGACAGAATCAAGGCAAAAATAATGACAAAAGAATTTGGCAACGCCTGCGCGATCATCACCACCACATCAGGACCCTGACCAGTAAAGTGCGGAAGCACTGCCGCCAGGGAAATTCCAAGAGCGAGAATCATGTTCACTTTCTTGTTTGGCTCCCATGGAACACTGCCCTGCGCATCCGCTGGCCCAGTAGCTTTACCAAAAATGTGCAGGCGCTGAAGAATACCAAAACACAAAGTGAAAATCAACAGCACAGGAAGAACAAAATCCATCAACCCCCACTGTTCGAGATACCTCAGGAAAAGATCATAGTACGCCATATTACTTCCTACCTAACAGTTTGTCAAAGAATTCTCCAGCCTCACCAATGGACTGCGTCCACGTCTTCGGCGCACCAGTCGGACCGGCAACATAATACACGACAATGCCAAACACGATAATCACAATCATAATCGCGACAAAATTCGGATCCAACAAAAACGGAAACACCGATGGCAAACGAAACCCTGCCGCGGCGCCCACCACACTCAACACAAAATACCCAACCGCAAGCAAACCAAGCACTGCGGTAAGCAATCCACCAAACGGCATCTTCGCGCCCACAACACCCAACAGCATGAACACCAGAATCAACGCAAGAGCCAGAAAGACGAACTCAGGCAAATACTTCTGAATAATGCCAATCGCGTCATCAGGACGAGGATTAATGGCGTGCGGAATAGCCACCAGCAACGCGATAGAGAGCGCGATAATCGTATTATACTTGCGTTTTTCGTCTGCATTTCCCCCAAAAATCCCCAACTGTTCCAACAAAGCGAACACTATAGCAAAAATCAAAATAACAGGAATGACAAAGTCAAGAAAGCCAAACTGCTGCAAAGCATTCACGATGTTCGAAACTGACACTGCTATCTGGAAAATCATGGGCCACTTCCACCACTTTGCTGCGTTTGAGCAGGTTTCTCAGGCGACTTTTGAATGAAATACACCACGCCTATGATGAAAATCATCATGATAATGCTTGCGACAGCTGTAGACGTCCAGAACTGGGAAACATAATTAATCAGTTCATCCAGAAACGTCGTGCCCTGCCGCGTCTTAATACTTGCAAGAAACACAAACAACACGCCAACACCAGAAGCGCCCACAAACAACGCATTCCACTTTTCATCAAGAAAATACTTTTTCAACTCAGTCTCGCCTTTGAAAAACATGCCGGCAAGCATCAGAAAAGCAACCAACAGCAGGAAAACAACAACCATCCGCGCAGAAATCGTCGTAATGGCTTCCACCAATTCTGCGGACGCCAACACCAAAAAACCAGTGGCGAACGCTATAATGGCATTGATGTTCTTCCTCGGCTGTCCCTGCTGCCCTGGCTCATCTCCAAAAATCCGGGTTTTATCCAAAATCGCAAACACTATAGCGAACGTGAGGAGAAAAGGCAGTACAACATCATAGATGCCGATCTGCTGAAAGAACACTATGACATTCCCTAACACCGTCTGCGCCATGAAGCCTCTTTTAAACAAGAGAACTGTCGTTGTTGAGTATATAAATATTTCTCCAATCGCCTTTTGCGAATTCGGCGCCGTGCGCCTCATTCAGCAAAAGGCGGGTTTCGCATTGTTGCTCTGTCATATTGCTGTGTCACCACCGAAATCCATATTAACCCCCCACTGACTTTCCCATCGTGCCAGATGTCAAATATGTCGTTGTTACCGGCGGCGTAGTCTCCGGGCTCGGCAAAGGATGCGCCACAGCCGCACTCGGCGCACTCATCGCGCGCAACAAGAAGGTCGTGACCATCAAGTGCGACGGCTACTTAAACGTGGATCCCGGCACCATCAACCCCTACGAACACGGCGAAGTGTACGTGCTGGAAGACGGCGGCGAAGTCGACATGGACTTCGGACACTACGAACGATTTCTCAACATCAACTGCAAATTCTCCTGGAACATCACCAGCGGCAAAATCTTCAACTCCCTCATCACCAAAGAACGCAAAGGAGAATTCCTCGGCAAAACCATCCAAATCTTCCCCCACGTCATCGACGAAGTCAAACAGTGGTGGAAACGCATCGTACAGGAAGAACAACCAGACTTCTGCTTCATTGAAATCGGCGGCACCGTGGGAGACTGCGAAAATTTCTGGTTTGTCGAAGCCGCTCGACAATTGCGGTCCGACGTTGGAAACAACAATATCTTTTATGCCCACCTGACATACGTGCCCTTTCTGCCAAGCGTTGGCGAGCCAAAAACAAAACCTGCCCAGAGAGACGTGGCACTGCTCCGCGAAAAAGGCATAATACCAGACGTTCTGCTGTGCCGAAGCACAACGCCACTTGAAGACAAGATTAAATCAAAACTTGCGCTGTTCTGCAACCTTGAATCCCGCCAAGTCGTCAGCGTGCCAGACGTCAAAACAATCTACGAACTCCCGCTTGTTCTCAAACGCGACGGCGTCCTTGCCATAGTCCAAGAAAAACTTGCAATATCCGCAGGAGACCTCACCCGCTGGGAAAAACTTGTCACCACCATCCTCAACCCCCACGACCGAGTCACCATCGCCCTCTGCGGCAAATACACAGACTTGCGCGACTCATACGCCAGCGTCGTCGAAGCGCTTGTCCACGCCGGCGCACACCTCAACTGCGGCATTGACGTCACACTCGTCGAAACCACGTCTGTAGCGGCAGAACAATTTGCCGACCTCCATGCTCACGGCATCCTCGTGCCAGGAGGATTTGGAAGCAGGGGAGTCGAAGGAAAAATCACCATTATCCAGCACGCCCGCGAAAAACGCATCCCCTACCTCGGCATCTGCCTTGGCCTTCAACTCGCGGTCATCGAATTCGCGAGAAACGTGTGCGGCTTGGCAGGCGCGAACACAACAGAAATAGACCAAAACACCCCTCATCCCGTCGTGACATTTCTCCCCGGACAAACAGAACACACAGCAAAAGGCGGCACGATGAGGCTTGGCGCGTGCACGTCGCAACTCGTGCAGGAATCACTCGTGGCACACCTCTACCAAAAGGAAACAGCAGTCGAACGCCACAGGCACAGGTATGAAGTCAACCCAGCCTACCACCGCCAGTTCACCACGCACGGCATGGTACTCAGCGGCCTCACGCCAGAAAAACAACTTGTCGAATTCATCGAACTCCCCAACCACCCGTACTTTGTCGCCACCCAAGCACACAACGAATTCACGTCACGACTCGAACAGCCCAACCCCCTCTTTCTTGGATTTGTACAAGCCGCGCTTGCATATAAGAAAGCCGGACGAATTTTGTGAACTCGCCAACTGCGTTGGCTCGTTCAACAAAATTCGGGTGTGAAACGTGGTGAAAAATTTACTACGGTGGGGGTGATTGTAACAAAAATGTAGAACCGTAGTTATGCATCGCACATTTTCGTCAACCTGAAGTTTGCTGAACGAGTGCGACGCACGAGTTCGCAAACTTCGTACACACATCATCTTTAAGAACCGCCCCCCAGCAAAACTTTTGTAATGGTGAGCCTCGAGGACGTAGTCGAATCGCTCAAATCATTCCTCGTAGAGAGAGGATTTGCCCAATCTCCACAAAACATTACCGGACGCGTGATCAGAGACTCGTGGCTCCTGCCGAGCAAAGTAGTGTTCACGTATCCAACCAACACTGGCACCTCCAGCCTCGAAGCACGCATCAACAAACCATGGATGCACTCAGGCACTTGGCGCGCAACAATCCCTCTTGACCCCGAATCAGTTACCCTGGATATTTCAAAACAAAAAAACGCTCTCACTTACCACGAAACAGACAGCACACTCGCATTTCTCGGCAAAGGAAAACGAAACCTCTCCGTACTTTACCAACAAGTGCCGTCAGCCAAATCAAACCTCGCCTTGTATTTGCTCATGGGAGCCGAGCTTGCGCTCATTGAAACCGGCCTTGCAAAAAGCGTGTTCACCAACCTCGACATCCATGCCCAAAACGAAAACCTCATCGGAGTGGCAGTCGCCATCACCGGCACACAATTCCTCATCCCTGGCATGTTCCTTGGAGAACTCATCGGCATGAACTACGTCAACCAAAAACTCGCCCCCCACGACCCGCTCACAAGAATCACAGACCTCAAAGAACAAAAACTCAACTTCACGAAAACCACCCCCTGGAAAGCACGACTCGAATTCGAAGAATACCTCCTCGCATGGTATTATCACGGCGATGAAGACACAGACGTCTTCGCCACATACGCCAAACATTCAGACGCCATCAACAGAATCCTTGCCCAACGACAAGAAGGCCAGGCGGCACGCGTGCTGGACATCCTCTTCAAAGGCGGCCCACCCCCACGCACAGGAGAAACAGGCGACACCACGCTGTACACCCTCGCAGAACGACTCGCCCCCATCGACGCAGAAGCCGCGGCACGCGAAGTCAGAGAATTTCTCAGAATCCTCAAATCAGACCATCTCGTAGCCAAAGACGAAACGCTCGATGGACTTGTCACCCTCACCAAACACGTGATTGAAAAATCAAAATCGACCAAACACAAAACAGTATTCGCCACATTCGAACAAACCTTCAACGACACACTTTCGAGAGCCGCACGCCCCATGTATGCGCGCGAAATCGAAACCATCACCAACGCCAGCATGCGCACCATCCACCGCACCAGAGTAGCAGACATTGCCTCGACAGCAGCCCTTGCGTGCATGTACGTCTTCTCACAACACTACCAAGGAAGCGCAATCCTCTGGGGCGCACTCATCGGCGGAAAAGCTGTGCTTGACGGCATGATGAGCAGCATCCGCAACAGAATAACTGAAAGCTACTTCCTCTTCGTCTACCGCAAACTCCTCGAACGCAGCAACGCCAACCCAGACGCCACCATGAGCGAGTACAACAGCGTGGGCTACAGATGGTACCACCTCGGACACATCATAGGCGCGACCATTGGCGTCCCCCTCATGTACCTGTCCACTGCAACCAACACGGCGCCAACCACGATCGCACAAATCCTTGGCGTGACAGCAGTTGGCGTAACGTACGCCATGTTCCGAAAAGTGATGAAGGAAGCGCTGGAGCAGAAGTTCACACATAGGGTGTAAGCTACGCTCATCACGAATTTTCTGAGTTCGCGCTCTGAGCGCTCACTCAAGAAAATTCACTTTTTTATGCAGAGGATTACTACACGAGCAATGAAACTACGTCGGACCACCGTAGTTACTGCACTAAACTCAAAAGTGAATTTTCCTGAACGAACGAGGCGAAGCCGAGTGAGTTCGGAAAATTCTTTAGCGAAGTTTATATATCCGCGTTGCTACGGTGTTCGCATGATCAACAAGAAAGCATTTGAGCAGATGCGCAAACAGTTTGAACAATATGACGAGCTACGCGAACAACTCATCAAACAGTCCCGGGACATCCTCAAAAACAGCAAAGCGGCAATTTACTCCATCCACCGCAATGAGTTAAAAACAGCGCTCGCACAACTCGCCGTCGCGCGAGCAGTCATCAAGAAACTCGAAGCGCTCATACACAAAGAACCGCATTTGGCGCAAGTCGGCGCGTGGAGTGAAGCTCTTGAAGAATATGTTGAAGCGGCAGCCTATTATGATTTTATAACGAAAAAACAAATTCCCTCAGCCGCAGACCTTGGAGTGGACCCACAAGTCTACCTCCCAGGAATCTGCGACCTTGTCGGCGAACTCACTCGAAGGGCAGTCAATGCGGCAGTTGCAGACGATGAAAAAACCGCGCTCAAGATTAAAGATGCCGTCAGCGAGTTATACGCCGAACTCATGCTCTTCGACCTCCGCAACATACCTGCACGAAAAAAGTTTGACGGCATCAAGTACAGCCTTGAAAAATTAGAAGATCTCGCGCTCAGAATCAAACTCAAAAAGTAGCACAGGAAACAGCATGGCGAAAATACTCTTCATCATCGCACCAAAAAATTTCCGCGACGAAGAACTTCTGGAACCCATAAAAGCACTCCAAACCAACAACACCATCAGCATCTGCAGCTTCATCAAAGGCCAGTGCACTGGATCGCTTGGAGCAATGATCGCAGCAGACATCACGCCCAAGGAAGCACTCGCCAGAATAACCGAATACCACGCCGTGATCTTTGTCGGCGGCACCGGATCCAGCATATACCACAACGACGCAGTCGCACACGAAATAGCGCGCAAAGCAGCGGCAAACCCAAAACAAGTACTTGCCGCAATCTGCTGGGCAGTAGTCACGCTTGCAAAAGCAGGCGTGCTCGCAGGCAAACAAATGACAGGATGGGTAAGCCCCACCGGAGAAGAGAAAAAAATCTTCACGGCAGGCAAAGCCAAATTCCAGGACAAAGACGTGGTCGTTGACGGACACATCGTCACCGCAAACGGGCCTCACGCGGCACACGAGTTTGGAATGGAAATCAAGAAATTGTTGGAATCGCTGTAGGCATCAGATATATAAATCCAGAGAATTCTCCGACAATCATGTTACGAACGCACACGTGCGGCGAACTCACCAAAAAAGACATAGGCAAACCTGTACAGTTGTGCGGGTGGGTGCAGAGCAGGCGCGACCACGGAGGCGTCATCTTCATTGATTTGCGCGACAGATACGGCCTTACACAAGTTGTTTTTGATCCACAACACAACAACGAAGTCCATGAAACTGCAGAACACCTCGGGCGCGAATGGGTGCTGCGCGTGACAGGCAAAGTCAGAGCCCGTCCGGCAGAAATGAAAAACGACAAGCTGCCAACAGGCGACATCGAAGTCATCACTGACCATCTCGACATTCTCAACCAGTCAGCCGTACCTCCCCTGGAAATCGACGACCGCAAGGAAGCAAGCGAAGACATGAGGCTCAAGTACAGATACCTTGACCTGCGGCGGCCGAAAATGCAGCACAACCTCTTCATCAGACACACTGTTGCACAAGCCACACGCGAATACCTGTCCTCCCAAGGCTTTCTCGAAATCGAAACACCCATGCTGGTAAAGTCAACACCAGAAGGAGCACGCGACTACGTCGTGCCCAGCAGACGACACCCTGGAAAATTCTACGCGTTGCCGCAGAGCCCTCAACTATACAAGCAAATCTGCATGGTCGCCGGGCTGGACAGATACTTCCAGATCGCGCGATGCCTGCGCGACGAAGACAACCGCGTTGACAGGCAACCAGAATTCACACAGATAGACATCGAAATGAGCTTTTGCACGCAAGAAGACATTTTCGTGGTTGGCGAGGGGCTCATGAAACACGTGTTCAAGAAAGCGCTTGCTTTTGACCTCACTGCACCATTCCCGAGAATAAAGTACGATGATGCCATGGCCCGCTATGGTTCAGACAAGCCAGACATCAGATTCGGCCTCGAGCTCACAAACGTGAGCAGCATTGCGTCGCGATCAGACTTTTCCATCTTCAAACAAGCCATTGACAAGAAAGGACTGATTGCCGCACTCAACGCAAAAAAATGCGCAGGATTCAGCCGCACAGAAATTGAAGAACTCACTGAGCTGGCAAAAACGCACCATGCAAGCGGCCTGGCGTGGATGAAGGTTAAAGACGGCAAACTCGACAGCAGCATTGTCAAATATTTCAGCCCCGCCATTCAAGAAGAACTCATGAAACACTTACAAGCTGAAGAAGGAGATTTGCTGTTCTTTGTCGCCGACAAGCCGAAAATTGCGCTTGGCGCACTCGGACAAGTACGGCTGGTTTTAGGCGAAAAGTTAAAGCTCATCCCGCACGAGCAATTCGCCTTCTGCTGGATAGTTGATTTTCCCCTGTTTGAATGGAATGAAGAAGAACACAAATGGGACGCTGCCCACCACCCATTCACGATGCCAAAAGAAGAACACATCCCCCTGATAGAATCAAACCCCGAGGCAGTACGCGCGCAATGCTACGACCTTGTGCTCAACGGAGTAGAAATCTGTTCTGGAAGCATCAGAATCAACAAAAGCGACATACAGGAAAAAGTCCTTTCCACAGCAGGCTTGTCGCTCGCTGATTTGAAAGAAAAATTCGGCTTCCTCATCGAAGCATTCCAGTACGGCGCGCCGCCACACGGAGGATTTGCCCCTGGACTTGACCGATTGTGCTCCATGATGCTGGGCACCAAAGACATCAGAGAAGTCATTACATTCCCCAAAAACAAAGCAGCACAAGGGCTCATGGAAAACAGCCCAAGCCCCTTGGCACAGCAACAAATGCGCGAATTACACCTGAAAACAGACGCGACCCACCATGGAGAAAAGAAATAATTTCATGGATCTCAACCAACAAAACATCCGCTTCTTCAATTTCTGGGCGAAATTCTACGGCTACGGACCACTTTCCTGGTGGCTCAAGAACATACAAAAGCATGTTGTTGGGAATATGAGAGTTCCACGTGCATCATCCGTACTGGATGTCGGGTGCGGGCAAGGGTACTTTCTGCACATGCTTTTGCAACAAGGGGTAAGAAAACTCCATGGCATAGACCTTTCACCTGCCATGATCGCCCGCGCACGGCAGACGCTGGGCAGACACGCAGTCCTCAAAACAGCATCAGTACACCGCATCCCTTTTCGTGACAGCACCTTTGATTTTGTTGCATCAACAGAGGCATTTCATCATTTTCCCTCACCAAAAAAATCACTAAGAGACATGGCGCGAGTTTTGAAAAAAGGCGGAGCGCTGTGCATTGCAGACATTAATTTTTACTCAGGAATAATTCATTGGCTCTTCAAAAAGCTTGAACCAGGACATGTCAAGATATATTCTGCACAAGAATTTAGAAAACTGTTTGAACAGACAGGGCTACGGGTAGTCAGGCAGAAAAGAATCGGGTGGTTCGTGATTCTCACCATAGGACGAAAGGTTTAATAAAAAACATGCAGACCACAACACCGTGCCCATCACCAAAGACACCATTCGCTCTGTGGCCAAAACGTGCTGCCTCGAACTGACTGAACAGGAAGTCGACCAGTTTATGGCAGACTTTCAGTCCATTCTCGACACATTCTCAAAACTTAACGACACAGACACGACAAACGTGCCACCTGCATTCCACCCACTGCCCATCGCAGACGTGCTAAGAGAAGATATTGCCAAACAAGGATGCACACCCGAACAAGCGCTTTCCCTCTCCAAACATACCAGTAAAGGGTACTTCGTTGGCCCTAAAACGCTCTAAAAGAATTTTTCGAGTTCGGCGCAATGCGCCTCACTCTGAAAAATTCGGGAACAACAATGTCAAACAAAGCAATGCTACGGAACTACATCAACGAAATTCGACAAGGAAATGTTTCTGCAGAAGAAGCACTCAAGAAAGCAATCACCTCTGCCCAATCGCTGAACAAGAAATTTCATTTCTTCACTACACCCACGTACGATCTGGCAGCCAAACAGGCGCATGACATTCAGCACATGGTGCAAAACCATCGCGAACCCGGCACTTTGGCGGGAGTGGCGGTAAGTGTCAAGGACGCGCTTTGCATCTCCGGCATAGAATCGTGCGCAGGATCTGCCATATTGAAAGGATACAAACCACTCATCACGGCCACAGCAGTAACCAAGACAATCAACGCAGGCGGATGCATCATCGGCAAAACAGCGCAAGACGAGTTCGGGTTCGGAGGATTCTCAGTGAATGTCGGACACGAATTTCCAGTGCCGCTCAACCCCCACGACACCACCCGCAGTTGCGGCGGAAGCAGTGGAGGAGCCGCATGCCTCACAGCAGCCGCAGACTTCCCACATGTCGCGATCGCCGAAAGCACCGGCGGAAGCATTGTGAACCCTGCGGCATTCTGCGGCGTCGTCGGACTCTGCCCCACCTACGGACGCGTATCACGATTCGGGCTCATAGATTACGCCAACTCGCTGGACAAAATAGGACCTGTTGGCAAGAATGTAGAAGACGTTGCACTGGCGCTGTCAGTCATGGCTGGACACGACCAGAACGACGCCACAAGCAGCACACTACCTGTAGAAGATTATGCCAAACACGCCACAGCAAACAAGATTCGTGTAGGAGTAATCAAAGAATCATTTGGAGAAGGCAGTGACGAAGCAGTGCGGGAAAACGTGCGCGCTGCAATCAACAAACTAGCAGATGCGGGATGTAAAATTACAGAAGTCACACTGCCGACCACATACACGTACGGCATTCCCAGCTATTACCTTATCGCCATGAGCGAAGCCAGCACCAACCTGTCAAGATACGCAGGAATATTGTACGGCGCCAGCGAACCACTCGCCGGCGGATTCCGCGACTACTTTTCCGCAGTGCGCACAAAACATTTCGGCACAGAAGCCAAGAGACGCATCCTGCTCGGCACCTTTGCCCGCATGACCGGCTGGCGCGACCAGTACTACACCAAAGCGCTCCAAGTGCGACAGCTCATCATCAAAGAATACCAACACGCGTTCTCAACAGTTGACGTGCTCGCCACGCCCACCATGCCATTCATCGCACCAAAGTTCAGCGAGATTAAAGACATGACGCCATTGCAAAATTACATGACCGACATTCTCACCGTGGGACCAAACCTTGCAGGCCTGCCCCACCTGTCAGTGCCATGCGCACAAGCCAAAGGAATGCCTGTCGGGTTGTTATTGACGGCGCCACACTTCCGAGAAGATCTCTTATTTCACATCGGGGTGATGCATGAACAAGCCTGACGTCATCATTGGACTCGAAGTTCACATCCAACTCAAAAGCCGGTCAAAACTGTTTTGTCCGTGCCCAACCACAGGCGACGACGAACCAAACACACGCGTCTGCCCCACTTGTCTCGGCCATCCTGGCAGCAAACCACTCCTCAACAAAGCCGCGGTTGACGCAGCCGTGCGGCTCGCGCTCGCCCTGAGCAGCCAGATTAATCCTGTGCTCAACTTTTCCCGCAAACAATACTTCTACCCAGACCTTGCCAAAAATTACCAGATCACCCAATACGAAATCCCCGTAGGAAACCACGGCAACATCACCCTTGCCAATGGCAAACGCATAGACCTCATGCGACTCCACATCGAAGAAGACCCGGCGGCACTCACCCACACCAGCACCACCTGCCTCATAGACTACAACCGGTCAGGAATCCCCCTGATCGAACTCGTCACCGAGCCAGCCATGCACTCGCCTGACGAGGCACGCGAGTTCCTGAACACGCTCATGACCATCCTCGGCTACCTCAACATCTTTAACCCAGACGAAGGAGTCATGAAAGCAGACGCCAACGTCAGCATTGCCGCGCGCGGATACACCCGCGTCGAAATCAAAAACATCCTTGGCTTCAAAGAGATCGAGAGAGCGTTAACATTTGAAATCGCCCGCCAACGCGCCCACGAAGTCGTGCGAGAAACCCGCGGATGGGACGCAGCCGCCGGACAAACATACCGCATGCGCGCCAAAGAAAAAGAAGAAGATTACGGCTACATCTTCGAACCAGACATTCCCTCGGTAAACATTTCACAAGAATACCTCAACAGCATCAGAACAACAGTCCCAGAACTCCCGAGCGCCAAAGCAGAACGATGGGTTCAGACACTGCACATCGATCCAACAGACGCAACCATTATTTCCACAGAACTCGCGCTTGCCGAAAGATTCGAACGCTTAGCACAACACCACAGTGCCATACTCGTTGCCCGCTGGCTACGGCGGGAATTGCTCCGCGTCCTCAACCTGACGGGAAAAAAAGTAAACGATGTGGCCGAACAACGACTGCATGAATTGTTTGATTTGCTTGAGAAAAAAACAATCACAGACAAAATCGGACAACAACTCATCGAAGAACTCGCAAAAAAAGAATTCTCGCCAAAACAGCGCGTAGAAGAGCAGAATTTAGGAGCAATAGGAGACGTTGAAGCAATCAAACACGCATGTGCAGAAGAAATGGAGAAAAACAAACAAGCAGTTGCCGACTACAAAGCAGGCGAAGAAAAAGCATTCCACTACCTCTTCGGACAAGTCATGCGAGCCATGAAAGGAAAAGCAAAACCGGACGTGATAAAACAAGTTCTGAAGAACATTCTGGAAGGTTGAAGTAGATATATCTCATTTCAGACATATCTCACTTGTATGTCCAACGAGAATTATTGGTCAGCTTTACCGAAAGAGCAGTGTTCACGCGCAAATCAGCACCAGACAAATAGTTAGGCGCGCGACCAAGACAGGCAACGGCAAAATTCTCCATGGTTCTCCTGAATCGCAGTTCATAATTAACACCCTCACAATCTGACATCCACAACCCGTTCTCATGATTCGCGTGATCCAACAGCAGTCCTCTCGACCGCTTCCACGCCTCTGTGGGTTCATGATATGAAAAGTCAAACGAAAACATCACCGGATCCCCCAGATC
>JACQMZ010000023.1 GCA_016203345.1 Candidatus Woesearchaeota archaeon
GCCCTGGCTCGTTCAAGATCACGACTTTGTCATCTCCAAGATATTTCGTCCATTGTGCGTGCAACGTCTTATCGATACTCGACATGTGGTCAGCGTCGCTACCATCATACAATTTCCGCACGCAGTACACTGCCGAAAATTTTTTCTTCAAGTCATCGACTGCCTGCTTAGATGTCAAGCGCTTCTCGAGGTCAACATGCGCAAGCCGTTTTGCCTGGTCTGGATCCACTGTGTCATAGAACCCTTCATCTCCAACATAAATGAAAATCGGCCTGTTGGCTTTGGGCATCTTTATATTGTGCGCACCATATACTGTGGCAAGGTCATAGCTCTCCATTATTTGACCACCGCCGCCACCTTCGATATGGATGCCATTCAGACGATCAACAAGATCCTTTCCTTTGGCAAATTCTTGCACTTGCAATGGATGGCTGTCACAGTATGCGTCCCCAACTGCGATGAAGCAGATTTCTGGATTGTCCAGATACTCCTTCATTTCCAAATCCAATAATGGCAGCTTCTTGAACATCGTCTCAGGAAACACACCCATACTCCCAGTCACGTCAACAGCGATAACAAGGGGTGACGGGCTGTCTGTGCTCACGCTTTTTGGAGGCGTCGCCGCGTACGACCTTCCTGATGAGTCGTACGCGCTACTCGCATTACCCGCCCGGCTGCCATATCCTCTGCCAGCCGACGGATCATGTGCTGCACGTGCTGACGTATAACTCCAACCTTTCCAAGGACCCGGGTCCCAACTGTCTCCGCTTTCGCTCATGGTTTTGACCTCCGTTGTTTCTTTCCATCTGTTGCAACATAGCTGTCCAGCAGTGTTGCATTGTTGCTTCGCCTTCTGCCAAAACTTTTTTCTCTCACGTCGCCGAGTTCCTTGAGCAAGTCCATCTTTTCCCAGTTTGGTCGCGCAGTCACGTCGTGCACGATCAGTCCGCGGATGAACTCAGTCAAGGGATCAGGAGTCGCTGTCGGCACCCTCCGACGCTTCAGGTCCCCCCCGAGCGCGTAAATCATCGTCAGCCCCAGCGAGTAAAAGTCGCTCTCAGGCAACAGAGGCAATCCGGACTGGTGCTCAGGACTGGCAAACGCCTCCGTGTAACCAATAGCCGCGTCTTTTCTTGTGGGCCGCACAAGCGACAACCCGTAATCAACCAACACCACAGTCGGACTGTTTTCCTTGACGATGATGTTTGACGGCTTCACATCACCATGCACCACGCCATGATAGTGCAGGTAGCGCAGGCCATCCAGCACGCGGTCGGTAATCCTGCAAACCAATTCAGGATGCAGAGGAGTTCTGTTTCCATCCTCGTCTTCCGCCATTTGTTCAAGCGTTGGTCCTGGAATGTAACTCATGACAAGGGCTGCACTCCCGTCCGGAAGGCGATGAAACTCGCGCATTGCAGGAAGGGCATGATGGCGCAAATCCCAAATCGCCTGCGCTTCATTCTCAAGAATTCTTACATCTTCAGGTGTAATGCGCGACTCCCTTGGCAGGATCAGCTTGATACATGCAGGAGTTTTCAAATCGATATGCTCAGCCAGGTACGTCTCGGCAAAACCCCCTTCTGAAATCTTCTTGACCAAACGGTAATTCCCGATGGGCTTGCCTTCAGTCGTTCCGCGCAAGTGTTCGTCATATTCTGTGCGCTTGCCGGGATCTGAGAGAACTTCATATGCGCCGTCCAGTCGTGCGACAAGATCCTTGTCCCCGGTCTTGAAGAATAGGCCTGGCTTGGCACTGCCGCGCAATGTCTTGTATGCTGCGTCGATGACTTCAGGTGCAGCCAGAGGGTGCACGTGGAGCAGCTCATAGAAGCTGCCTGGTCCGCTTACTTCTTTCTTTTTCGTCATATTTGTGGAAGTAGTCCGGAAAAATTAATAGGTAATGAATATATTTCATTGAATACACGTTAATCTATATTTATTCAAAAGGTTTATATTTACGCGTCATTTCAGCAGAGTATGCTCGTCAGAAAGCTTGTGCAATCAGGACCCTCATCATTCACTATCGCCCTCCCCCGCACGTGGATACGCGCCCAGCACCTCAAGAAAGGCGATTTGGTTGAAGTTGACGCACAACCAGACCACGTGCTTGTCAGGCGGCCCACTAGTGCAGGAGAACGCGTTGAACAGGAAGTCACGATAAACGTGGATGGAAAAGACATGCGCACGCTCCAGCGCGACATACGTGCAGCATACATCTCCGCTGACAGGATTGTGCTCATCGGCAAAACCCTCGCTGACAACATCTACCAGCTGAAAAAAGACATTGCAGAAATGGTGGCGCTCGAAATCGTGGACGAAAGCCCCAAATCCATCGTGTGCAAAAACTTTGTCAATATGCAGGACGTGAACGTCCCCAACCTCATCCGAAGAATCGACAATATAGTACGATCCATGCTCATGGAAGTCCCCCTCTGTCTTGACAACCCGCACCTCGCGCCACAAATCACGGAGAGAGACGTCAGCGTCAACAGACTCGGCTTTCTCATGCTCAAGTGCATGAAAACAGCCCTCCAAGACTACCGCGTCCTTGAATTCCTCAAACTCGCCCCCATCGACATCGTCATGTACTGGGACCTCAACGTACACATTGAAAAAATTGGCGATGAAGCCAAACGGATGGCAAGACTTCTGGCAGCCCTGCACAAAAAGAAAGGAGACCAGAAAAAGCTCATCGAGCTTCTGAAAGCATCAACAACCTGCTATCAAGAAGCCATGAAGAGCGTATACACCAAGGATATCGAGCTGTCAGACAGCATCGCCATCCGCAGGCCTCAACTCGTCAAAGAATGCGACGAATACTTTGAACAACACAACGACGTCGCAGTTTCAGAAATCACAGGAAAAATCAAAGGCATGCTCTCCCACATCACTGACATCTCGCGCCTCGTCAGGTATCTCACACCGATTCAAACCCACAATCCAAGCACACGATAATCAGCTTTTTGCCCTCCTTAACGCCATCAACATGGTTGCTCCCACACATCGGGCATTGGATAACATCCTCAGGACCTGCCTTATGCACCATCATGCCCTCCCCCTGCTCTCGCCCTTCACAACACCTGCTCCAATCAAGTGCGCCGCACGCAAAGGCTCAGGAACAAGAGCACGCGTGCACACAATGTTCATCAACTGCTTCACATCCTCGAGTGAGAATCCAACCCATTGCGCATACACGCCACCAATCTTTTGCAAACGAGGAAACGTCTTGATGATGCCAATTTTGTATTCCTGCTTCATTTTTTTCAATGCAGAGAAAATGTCATCAAAGTCAGGGTACTCACGAACAACTACGATAACCGCCTTTTTTGTTTTGCGCGCGAGCTCATTCACGTCGATCACGTTAAATCCTGCGACGGCGATGCCGTTCAAAAAAACCGCCCGCAACTGCGCATGAAATTTTGACTTGTTAATCATGTCCGCTATCTTGTCTGTCGCATCAGAGCCATCCGGCGTTACGTACGTTGACACGACTCCGTCCAGCCAGTCTCCCCCGCGAAACACTGTTCCAACAACTAATACCGGATGGCCTGACTTCTTGTCAAACGGACTGTCGTCTACCCCAATTACGCGAATTTCTCTCTTCATAACGATTTCACGTAGCTTGCCACGTCCAGCGTGCTAAAATCACCCACTTTCGAATCAGCACCAGGACGCATCACTGCACGCAGTTCCTCCCCTGCACGCTTATTTGCCCACCACCAGCGGCCATACTCTTTTTTCAGCAATTCAGTCAACTCATGCGCGCGCGCCATCGCCAGCAAATAACTTGGCACATACATCAACGACTCAGGAAGAATATGGTGCAGCTGCCAGTATTCGCCCGGAACATCCATCCCCAGCCACGTCTTCAAATGCATGGAATAGTGGTCGTTCATCTGCTTTAATGACAAGTTCTGCTCCCACTGATCCATTTTCAACAATGAATTTGCCACATAAAACGCTATCGCAAAATGCTCAGTAAACCTGATCCGCTGCACCAGCTCCCGCGCATACCCTTTGTCCAAGTTCAGCACCTGCAACAAATAGTCCTCGTCAGACAAGACGTTTTCCAAAAAAATAGAGAACGTCTCAGTCAAACCTTCTGAAAGCACATACCGCTTGTGATACGGCAACCCTGCATCAATCGTAATCGCGTGAGCCGCATGACCAAACTCGTGATACAATGCAATCGCCGTCTGCAACGGGTTCTCAGGCTTGTAAGAAACCCGCACATCATGAGGAATCCGCACAAAACTGCAAAAAGGACTTGGGTATTTTGACGGACGATCAGCATCATCAACAGCTATCAACCGAGGGTCAAATCCCAAGTCCCTCAACAACTTGCACACTTCGTCCCGCGAGTCCACAGGGAAACCATCGGTCATATCTGAAAACACCACATTCCTCATAAAATAATAATCATCATAATACGCAGGGCTTCTCTGCAAGAATTTCTTCGCATACTTCCGAAATTCAGCGCGAAACATTCCCTTCACAGAATTTCCCAAAGTCAGCAAAAAATTCCGCAACTGCGCGGCAGTCAAATGGTGATCCTCCAAGTACACCCCCAAAGGATCGACGCCATGTGCCGCATACACGCCACTGCTTTTTCGAAAAAACTTATCAATCGTTGGAGTCAACATTCCTGACTTCTTAATAAACGCATCAAACACGCTTTTTCGCTGCGCATCCGATGCGTGCGACGCAAACTGGCGCCACGTCGTCCACGATACAGATGTCCTTCCAACCCTGGTACATATTTTTGACTTGCGCAATTCATGAAGCTTCAGCGTCAACCCAAAAGTTTTTGCCTTGGCAACCGACGCTATACTGTCCAAAAACAACGCACGCGGCGCAGAAAAATTCTTCAAAAACACGCCAGCATGCTGGCGATTCAACCTTTCCAAAGAAGCAATCCTGCCCTTTGAATACGACAACCCGACCTCCAACCGAAAATATTCATCAGACAGCCGGGCGTGCAAATCCTCTGCCGTCTCCTCCCAAGCCGAAACATCAGCCTTTTGCATGACAAAGAAGGACGATCAGAGACTATAAAAATGTTTACTGAATGTACCGGTTTAGCGCTTCTGTGGGTACGAATTTTGCGAACTCCCTCGCTTGCGCTCGGTCGTTCAGCAAAATTCACAATATTCTTGGTGAATCACTTCGGGAGCAATATGACTACGGCAAGATAAGGCAATAACGTAGTAAAACCCAAAATGTGAATTTCCCTGAGTGAGCGCTCAGAGCGCGAACTCGGGAACGTCAGAAATTTTCATTCGTTATATTCAATTAGTGAAAATTTCTGAGCGTCTCAAAAACCACCATGATGGTGTCCCGTCC
>JACQMZ010000025.1 GCA_016203345.1 Candidatus Woesearchaeota archaeon
AACTTATATATAAAGGTTTCGCGCAAAGTATTTAAGGGAGTACGACTTTTTCGAGTTCGTTCGCATACGCTCACTCACACGAAAAAGTCGGGCAAAAATTGAAGTAACCAAACACCTCAAACCCGAATTTTGCTGAATGAGCGGAGCGAATTCGCAAAATTCGATTGATGCAAACAGCAGCGGAGGAACTATCATGGCAGAACCAGTGAACATTCACATTAATGAAGGCGATACTTTTTTCGCGCACGAAGTGACAATAAACTTTACCCCTACGCAGTTCACGTTTGATTTCAAGAACATCACTCCCAGGACCGACCCGCGAAGCAAGGGTCGCGTGAGTTTTCTATTAAAGCACAACGTGGTCATGACTGATCCGTGGCACACAAAGCAGATTGTAAACGTGTTGTCAAGCGTTGTGAAGCGGTACGAGGAAGAGTTTGGAGTCATTAAGAAGCCTAAGGCGATTGAGATCGCGGAAAAGAAACAAAAAACTATGGTGCAGAAGGGCGAAAAGACTGAAACTCCAACGTACCTCGGCTGATGGCACTGGTCAGAACCCGCATCACCATAGTCCAAACGCGCAAGCCAGACCGCAGTACGGTAAATGACGAGTTGCGGTGGCTGGGCGAGAGTTTGGGCTTGTTTGGCGAACGCGATCGTGACAAGAGTTGCTATCGGCTGTTTCTTGAGTTGTTGAAAGCGGCGAAAGAGCAGAACTTGGTATCAAGCGATGATCTTGCCGAACGGCTGGGGCTTACGCGCGGAACTGTCGTGCACCACTTGATTAAACTGCGGCGGTCAGGGCTTGTGCTGGTGGAAGGCAAAAGGTATGTGTTGCGCGCCAACAATCTGGAAGTCCTCATCGACGACATCAAGCGCGACGTCGAGAAAGCGTGCGTTGAAATGAAGCAGGCAGCCAAAGAGATTGATGATATGCTGGGGTTGTAGCTACTGTCCTTCCACTTCTTTTGCGCTTCCTTTGTCAATCAGGATGTCTGCCAGTATGGGCGGGAGTTCTGCTTCGTCGTCGCGCGTGAATGGCCCGTAGAGTTCCATTTCTTCGCCGACGATTTGGTCAACGTCGTGTAGGAACTGGACGTGCTTGGTTCTTTTTGACTGCACGACTGCTGTGGACGCCACAATAACATCTGGCCTTCTGCCTGCTGAGACGTTGTGAAGAACTTTTTCGCGGTATGCGCTCAATAGCGTCAATGTTTCATCAAAGAAAGTCTGCTCTTGGGGGAGCATGTTGGCAGTGTCGACCAGGCTTGAGGAAGTGCGGCTCTTGTTGAGCGCGATGTCAAGGAGTTTTCGTTCGCGCCTCTCGTATAGTTCTTTGAGTATTTTGCGGATGTTGGCAAGTTGTTGGGCAAGCGCGTCTCGCTCGGCTATGGAGAACATGTCAGTCTTTTTCAGTGATGAATCATACGTGTTCTGCTTTTCTGCGAGGTACGTGATGACGTCATCAAAGAATGAAGGGTCTAGCTGTTGCAGCTGTTCGCGGGACTTTTCCCTGCGCAGGATCTCGTACAGTGTTTCGTACGTGATGACTACATTCTTTTGTTCTACCATAACCCCCTACAAGAGTGGTGGAGAACGGCTTTATAAATTTTTATGCCATTCGTACCGGTGGCTCTCCTGTGAGTACGACTTTTCCGAGTTCGCTGACGCTCACTCAGGAAAAGTCTGGTTTTAATGTAATTTTCAATCTGTGAATTGCTACGGGAGCAAATGAGTACGGCAATTGACACGTAATTAGTAAGCCACCCTCAAATGTGAATTTTGCTGAATGAGGACGCGCAGCGTCCGAATTCACAAAATTCGTGCTAACATTTTAATACAGCGGTTCTCCTTGCAGAATCATGCCACAAGATGAACAACTATCTCCTGAGCAAGTGAAACAGCAGTGCATTTTCTGTCACATCATTGCTGGCGATGTGGCTGCGAAGAAGGTGTTTGAGGACGATAAGGTAGTTGCTGTTCTCGACATTAATCCGGCGACGCCTGGGCATGTGTTGTTGTTGACCAAGGAACATTACGCGATTATGCCACAGGTGCCTGATGACGTTATCGGGCATATTGGCCAGGTGAGCAAGGCATGCAGTCATGCGATGCTGAAGGCAATGAAGATTGATGGCACGACTATTTTTGTGGCGAATGGAATGGCTGCTGGCCAGCGCGCCCAGCATTTCATGGTGCACATTATTCCAAGGAATGAGGGTGATGGGGTTGGCGTGAACGCGTTCGAGGGTAGTGTACTGCCTGCTGCAACAATGACGAAACTATCGCAGGCGTTGGCTCCTGCGGTGAAGAAAATCCTGAATTTTGAAGCACCTGTGACAACCAGTCCTCAACCAAAGGTTGAAAAAAATGAGACGAGGGACAAGCCGAGTTTGGATGACATCGCGGCTTTGTTGCAGAAAAAATGACAACGTGCCCGACGTGTGACATCATTACGTCAAAGCAGGGGTTATTGTATGAAGATGCGAAGATTGCCGCGTTTTTGTCTCCTGCGCCGTTGAGTGTTGGACACATTCTTGTGGCGCCGAAACAGCACGTGCCTATTCTTGAGCAAGTGCCGGATTATATCATCAACGAGTTGTGGGTCAAGGCAAACAAGTTGTCAATTGCGTTGTTTGAATCAATTGGCGCTGAGGGAACAAACATCGTGATTGCGAATGGTCCTGCGGCTGGCCAGGTGTTGCCTCACGCGATGCTGAATGTTGTCGCGCGCAAGCAGAATGATGGCCTCCAGTTGCAGTGGCAGCCGAAAAAGCTTGGCGATGAAGAGATGGCAAAGATGGAAGAATTGCTGAAGGGCGCATGCGGCGCAATAGGCGAGTTCCAGTCAGAGCCGCAGAAGCCGATTGAGATCAAGGCTCCTGTTGAGTTGCCGGAGAAAACTGAGAGTGGAGAGTCGTACCTTCTAAAGCAGTTAAGACGACTCCCCTAATTTCAACTCGTTTTCCAATTCTTTTTCTAATTTGTTGAAGTTTACTGGCACTGAAGCATTCTTGGTGAGATCATAAACGAGGGTATATGTTGCGCGCAGTGACCGAACGAATGCTGCAAACTTTTCCACGCGCGCATTGTCACCTGCCGCGATAACGCGATGCACCGCAATTCCTGTTCCGCAAGCGTATCGGTGGATTTCAGCTGTTTGATTTTTAACTCTGAGCCCGTCCAGTTGATAAATACTATATCGTCCGATTCCAAAGGAATTTCTATTTGAGCTTTCTTCGTGCCCAATTCTATGAAGATAGCATTCTGCGTCTAAGAACAACTCTGCAACCTTCCTGTCTATGCCGTTTGAGCACTCGCCGTCATCATACTTGCACGAGATGTCGTGCCTGTGACCGACTACTTCTGCTTCGAGAACTGCTACCCGCATCATGCGCCGAAACACGGCGTGGGTTAAAAGCTTTTCAGCACTTTTCACTCCCGCAAAGAGTGTTTCACGTTTAATGGCTTGAATTATTTAGTCGGCACTAATCCAGTCATGATCGCGCGGACGTCTTCGAATTTTTTGTCGGCTGGAGCGCTGTACGTGACGTGGAGCCCGTCGCCTGCGCAGGTTATGAGGTAGATGTCTGGCAGGAGTTTGGTCATGGCGCCCTGCCTGACAATGCGGTCGTTTTGTTCTTTCTGGAGTTTTGCTTTGCGGCGTATGAGTTTTTTTACTTTGGCGAGTTTCAGTGTTTTGTCATGCGACAGGGTTTCGTCCAATCCTTTTATTGCCGTGTGGAGCGTCTCGCCGCGGACTCGCTCGCGTTCTATGTCCATGAGAAGGGATTTTCCGTTAATGACGAGGGGGACAAGGCTTTTGATTGCGCGTCTGGCAAGCGTGCTGGCAACGCCAACTTCAAGACTTGATTCTGCAATGTATCCGAGGACGGATGGAAAGGTGAGCTCAAAGAGTGAGTAGCCGTGATAGGCGAATGCAGTGCTTGTCAGTGAGGCGGCTGCAGCAGCAGCCCAGACGAGGTAGCGTGTGCAGGCAGGATGATATCTGAAGCGGAGTTGCGACGCGTCTGCGGCATACATCTTGTCTCGGATGAGACGGTTGTTGTGCAACGCGTCATCTGCTTTGGTTTCAACATGGAAGGAATTGCCTTCTGTTGCAGCTGTTGTTTTGTATCCTTTTTCAAGGGATGCGAGGTAGTCTCGCGTGGAGAATTCTTTGCCGGTCAGGTCGTGCATGAGTTGTTCAACTAGTCTCCTGCCTTGCTCGTTTTCAGTGTGCGGGCTGTACACAAGTCTTGCTTCGAGTCCGCGCGAGGGGCGGGCTGGCTCTTGTGGACGAGCCAGCTTGTGATGCACAGGGAGGGGAGAAGAATCATTGAGCAACGCACTGCGGTCAAACACGTACAAGTCGAGTCCTGAATGACCATTCACGTTTTCTTCCAGATACGCAACAACAGAGTCTTTTGCTTCAAGCTTAACGATCATGAGCGCCGTTCGCGCCCAGAAGTATAAAAACCTGTGGGATGGATTTTCCAATTAGCGCGGTATTGATGAAAATACCACATATCCATTCAATTGTGTTGTTCAATTACTTTGACAGCGTGTTCAATTGTTGTGTCAATTTTATCTGACCTGTGTTCTATCCAAGTAATTCCAGAAATACTTTCGAATTTTTCGAGTTGCATTTGCGCAACACCCATCCATATTTCTGCAATTCTTTCTTTAGCATCTGAAGAACTAAGACAATCAGACAAACCAGTCCCTATCTTCAAGAACGAATAAACATACAATCTATCTGAATTTATTATCTCCCCATCAAGCCTTCTCGCTAGCGCAGTACAAATTTCAGTTTTCCCAACACTTGTTGGACCAGTAACAATAACAGCATTTTTGTATCTCACAAAACGGGCTAATAATCTTGTAATATAGAGAACTTTGAAT
>JACQMZ010000026.1 GCA_016203345.1 Candidatus Woesearchaeota archaeon
GAAGTTCCCTACAGAACGTACAGCAGGGTTGCACGTGAAAGACCGCATTACACTGCGGCGCAGGCATTTCAGGATGACGGGTACGTTACGTTGCTTGGGCAGATCTTGCCAAGAGGCCGATCTGTCGTGTATGTGATTGACCGGAGTGGTTCAACAGCGAGTACTCTAAATTGGTTGGATAATGGTGACCGTGTGCAGCGCATGAGCCGCCTTGAGGCATTTGTTACCGAAGTAAAAAGGTCTGTGCAAGATCTTCCGGAACATGTTCGTTTTGGGCTGGTTGCTTATGATCGTACTGTTCAGCCGTGGGAAGGTGAAGAAAGAGCTGCCACAGGTGAGGCAGTTACGTCAGCAAGTGCGTGGCTTGATAGAATTACGCCAGGAGGAAGTTCAGGTCCTGCACGGGGGATGGCATACGCTTTGCGCCAGTACCCAACCACTGACACGTTTGTCTTGTTGACAGATGGCGGGCCGAATGTTGAATCGAACGACGTGAATCTTCAGATGATCAGGTACGTGCTCAGTGCGCGGTCGCCTGCACGCGTTCATGTTTTTGCACTTGACGAGCGTCCCGAACCACAGGACTTCTTGCAATCGATTGCCTCCATGACTCACGGCAATTATCAATTATGTATTTTCCGCTGAAGTAGAATTTTCCTGAATGAAGCCGCCTCAGCGGCTGAATTCGGAAAATTCTTGTGCAAACTTCGGGTCCTTCTTATATTGCGCGATGAGCACATTTGACAATGCAAACGTGTCAGCTTGCGTGCTTCCTGCGATGAGTATGCCGACTTTTCCGTCTATGCGTCGTGCTTTGATTTTTCCTTTCTTGCTGAAGTCCCAAGTTTTGCAGGTTTCATCTGAAAGTTTGCTCCACATGAGGTTCGCGCATGGTCCTCCGACGATGATGAGGTGTTTGCTGCCAAGAGTGTTTGGATCAACGTCAGTGTTTGTGATGTAGTCGATCTGGGCTCCTGCTTGTTCGAGGCTGACCCCGAGGTATTTCGCCGCGGCAGTGTCTGCCTCCAGATGGATGATGGCGATCTGCTGGGTTGCTACCGTTTCAAGCGAGCTTTTAATCGTCACTTGTGTAGGTAATTTCGCGGCAGGAGCGGTTTTGGGTGCAGCTTTTTTTTCAGCAAGCGCTGCGAGTTCTGGGGGCATTTCTCCTTTTTTGCACTTTCTGCGTTTGGGGTCGCAGTATGTTCCTGCGGGGCAGGGTAAGTGTTTGCACCGCACGCAGTCTTCCATGATTGCCATGCGCATGGAGTTGCAGTATTTGGGGTATTCCAACGAGCACTTGTCTGGCTTGATTCTGCCTTCAGCCATGTCGTTGTCAAACTCGCCGACTTTCTTGTTCAGGCAGGCAGTGTAGACTGCGACTGTTGGGAATTGTTCTTGCGCCACAACTATCGTGGCACTGATGAGAAGAATGATTATGGCTAGACTGGACTTCATGATATCACCTCTGCCTTTCTGCAGCATCACTGACTATAAAAGATTTACTCTACCAACCAGTATTCCCGAATTCGCTTTCGCTCATTCAGGGAATACTGTATGGTTCGCAATCAATTTATAGAGAACTTTGAATAACTATCAAATTTGTCAAAGTTCTCAATAGAACCGCTTTGAATCCGCACAATATAACGGGTTATTCAAAGCTCTCTATACGTCTTTGTCAAAACCAGGTGTGTGGAAGTTGTTCACGTGAATGGTGTGGATGTTGCGATTGGCAGCCACAACAGGCATTCTCATACCTGCCTTGAAACATCGGGGCGTGTACGGTGGCTTGTGCTGGACTGTTGAACGCGGGCAATTGGCGAGACAGCATAACAACACAAATCTGCTGGCACTGCCGGCGAATGACGTATCTTTGGAGTTGGCTGTTGACATCGTTTACGCGTGGCTCACAGCTCCCTTCGCTCCAGAAGAGCCGTACTTGACTCGATTCATCAAGACCGTGAGGTATGAGCAGGAAGCGGGAATCACGCCGCTTTCTTAAGATCCTTGCCTGATGTGGTAAGGTATGTCAACATGATTTCCTTTATATTTTCCAACTCCTGACTGTCACTAACATCACCTGTGCGCAATAGGTTTGCTATGGCAGTGTTAATGGTGCCAAGTATAATGTTCTGTTTTGTAATCTCCTTTTTATATTGAGGAAAGCGTGTGATGCGGGTTAAGTTATTCTGCCGCAGTGTTTTGCATGCTTCTTGGACTTTGCGAAGGGTTTCCTTGTGTGCGTCTGTCCCCAGTGGACTGCGTTGTGCTGATAGTGTGAGATTTTGTACACTTGCCAGCAACAAGTTCATTGTTCGTCGATCCTTCGTCAATGCTTCAACAAATGTGTCGTCTGTCATACTTTTTCCCATGCAATCACTTGGGCTTTATATCTTTTTTCGTTTGCTAAATTTTCTTTTGCAAAAATTTATATACCTGTCTTTCATTCAAGTGTTCGAGGGGTGATAGCATGCCAAAATTATCGTTTAAGGTTCCTGAAGAGTCGTCCGCGCCTGCAGAGGAGAGTGACTCGCATGTGGTCTCGTTGGGCTTGCTTGCGGTGGTGGCAGTCATTGCCGTCGTGAGTCTGGTGACCTTGTTTGATGATGCGATGGTGACTGGTTTGCAGGTGGCGAACGTGTGTGGTCCAAATGCGCTGGTGGCTGATAACCAGTGGTATGTGGATCAGTTGGAAAGGCTGGGGTACAAATGCAGTCAGAGCAAGCAGACTGGCGTGTGGTGTTGCGTGAAGTAGGCATGAAAAGAACCGAAATAGTTTTTCTTGTTGTGTTGTTGTTGGTTGTTGTGTTGCTTGTGGTGATGACTGCGAATCTGGATTTGTTTTTTCCAACGCCAGGTCCGGTGGAGTTTGCAAAGGCGGCGATAAATAGGACTGGTGCGGCATGAAAGTTTTGGTGTCTGCGCGCAAGGCGTTGTCTGTTCTTGTTGAAAATCCTCTTGCGGTGGTTGCCAGCGCTTGTGTTGACGCGGTTGCTTTGGTCGCTTTTGGGTTTTTGTCTCAGCCGGTGTATGACAAACTTGTTGAGCACATCATCATCATTAGTACACTCGTGTCTGAGCAGTTGCGTATGGCGCGGGGCCAAAGCATTCTGAGTGCCTTGTCCTCTCCGGAGGTTGCAGGTTTTGCAAGACAGTTGGCGTGGTTGTTGGCATTGTTGTTGCTTGTTGCCGCGGTTATTGTTGTGGTTTCGCAGGGTGTCAATTGGGCTATCGCAAGGAGTTCGTTAATGCAAAAGGTGCGCATTATTGAAGAATTGATGCGCGTGGCGCGCATGGCAGTGGTGTGGAGCGTGATAGTCGCGTTAGTTTACGTTATTGGCTTGCTGGCAGATCTGCGATTAGTAGTCATTAGCAAGGTTGCGCCAGCGCAGGCAGGCACAGGTTTGGTGGACGTTGTGCAGGGTGTGGAGATTGTGTTGTTGTTTGTTGCGCTTGTGCATCTGGCGGCAGGCAGCATACTTGCAGGAACGGCATGGATTTTTCAGCACAAGGCGCAGTTTCTCGGTGCAGGCGTGTTGGTCACCAGTGTGTTTGCTCTGGTGAGCCTGTTGCTTCAGGCAGCTGCGGGCTTGTCTCAGCCGCTGATGGTCCCAGCAGGATTGTTGGTCTTCCTTCCTGCAGTCATGTGGACGCGAGTGTTTTATGTGGGGTTGGTGAGCAATGGCGTTCATTCATAGTTTGAGTCCTGTTCTTTTGAAGCTAGGCCCATTGGAGATTCGTTGGTATGGTGTCATGTACGTGCTTGGGTTTCTTGTCACGTTGTGGTATTTGCGTAAACTGTCGCGTGAAAAGCGTTTGAAATTATCATTTGACGAAATTGACAATTTGATGACGTGGCTTGTTGTGGCGTTGATTGTTGGCGCACGCCTGTTTGAAGTGTTTGTGTGGGAGCCTGGCTATTTCTTACAGCATCCGTGGGAGATTCCAATGGTGTGGAAAGGAGGTTTAAGTTTTCATGGCTCGCTGTTGTTCATGATTCTTACGGCGTTGTGGTGGTGCCGAAGAAAGAATATTCGGGTGCTTGATTTGGCAGATGTCATCATCATTCCGCTTTCGCTCGCGCAGGCGTTTGGCAGGTTTGGAAATTTCATGAACAGCGAACTGTTTGGTCCTGCAACCATGCTGCCGTGGGGCATAAATTTTCTAAACGAGACTGACTCAGTTGGCGGCCTTGTTTTCCGCCACCCCACAATGTTGTACGAGCTTTTCTATAATGTGATCATCTTCTGTATCCTGTTATGGTTAGCCCGCAAGCACAGGCACACAGGCGCAGTGTTTGGCTCGTGGCTTGTCCTGTATGCGATCTTCCGGTCACTCACAGAATTCCTGCGCTTGGGTGACTATTATGTTGGGCCGCTAACAACAGGGCAGTGGTTGAACGTTCCTATGTTCCTGATTGGCTGTTATTTGCTGATGAGGAAGAATAAGGACTGAACGGACGTCATCACGTTTAAAAGCCAGCACTTCAGTTGCAGATGTGCTTGGTATACGTGTTTAGGATTGCCTGATTTCACACAGAGCTTATTTATACAAGTTATCGCCCTGCCGTGTTATGCCGTTGGAAATTCTGGTGAAGGAGCGTCAGCGTGTGTACGAAGTGGAAGCCGCGTTGTCCGCTATGGCTTCCGTGTTTGGCTGGTCGCCTGGCAATGTTGCGTACGCGTCTACACCCGTTACTTCTGGGCGGCGCATGCTTGACGTGTTCACGCGCCACAAAGTGCGCTCTGCAGATGAGCTCACTGCGATCGACAAGGACGCTTTTCATCGCGACATCTTTACGCCTAACCTCAAGGAAGGAGAGGAATTTGCGCACACATTGCGCGCATCAGGTGCGTATGTGGAAGTCATCTGCCCTGTGACATTTTACGCAAAGGGCTGGAAACAAGAGCATTACATACTATTGTGGGAACAAGTGATAGAACGGTTTGCAGGTGACATTCATTTTAACAGCGACTGGGTGTATTCTAACGGGTGCGTGGAAGAGTTTCTTACTGGGGCAAAGTTGAATAAAAAACTGCTCGAGGCAGGTTCACCGGTAGATGTGCGCAAAGTACCTGAACGTTTGCGGAAGGCTATTGAAGAAACTGCCGCTTTGGGCGTTGACGTGTCAAGACTGGTAGCCGCATACAGAAGTCTTGAACTGCAGTTGTATAAGAGATAGGGATCAACGGAGAACTTTGAATAACCCTCTCTACGTCAATAACCAGAGAATTTTGAAAAAAGGAGGCAAGGCCGACTTTTTCAAAATTCTCAACGCAACCTTTTTATCTCCTTCCTTCAAGTGCTCTGC
>JACQMZ010000024.1 GCA_016203345.1 Candidatus Woesearchaeota archaeon
CTATCAGACACTGCAACAATTTTTACTCCCTTTTCAGCAAGGAATTTTGCAGCAAAAACTCCAACATTACCATAACCCTCAATAGCCACTGTCGCTCCTTGAATATTCACGTTGGCAAATGGTGCAGCAACAACAGTCGAGTGACATACTCCCCATCCAGTACTTCCCAACTCATGCGGCAATCCCCCCAAATCTCTCGGCTTGCCCGTGACTGCCTTCGGCGACCCAATGGCGTCCACCAAAACACGCATCTCGTGCTCTGCCATGCTAATGTCAGGCGCGGCAACATACAGCTCAGGACACACGATCTTAATCGCCTTACCAAACACGGCGACAATCTCGTCCTTCTTCTCAGGAGACAACTGCTTAGGATCAGCAATAATGCCAGACTTTGCACCACCAAACGGCAAGCCCGCCATCGCACACTTCAACGTCATCGTGCGAGCAAGACGAAACACTTCTTCCTTGTCCACAGTTGGCGTCATCCGAATGCCGCCCTTCCCCGGACCAAGAACTGTGTTGTCAATCACCACAACGCCGCGCATTCCTGACTTCGGATCATACACTTCAATAATCTTTTCAGGACCAATATCGTCAAAACTCACCACGTGTTCACCTCAGATAATTCGTTTACCAGTCTTCTTGTCTTCAATATGAATCACTGTTACCGGACACGCCTCCGCCGCATCCTTCATCACTGCCAAATCTTTCTCATCAATCTCAAGCTCATGTATTTCATTATTCTGCAAACGCTTAGCACCAGTCAAATCGGCTTTTCCATCACTCACGATTTCCCAGAACTGCGGGGCAACAGCCGCACACGCCGCCGCGCCAATACACCCTGGACGCTCGAAAATCACTTTATACCGCTTGCCTGCCACTGGCGCACTTTCCTCCTTATGTTCGGGTTTCTGCCCTTGCACAGGTTGCTGAACAGCCTCGTGCTCATGTTCGGTCATGCGGTTCACACGCAGCAGTGTGTTTTTAAACCTTTCCTTGAAGAATTTTCCTGAGTTCGCTCGCTGAAACTCGCTCACTCAAGGAAAATTCACAAACGACGCATCCGCGCTCTGCTTGAAGCTATCCAAAAGAGAAAAGTTTGATATTCAATTAAATCTTCTTCCACGACTTCAATACATCAACCAACAACCGCACGCCAAAACCCGTGCCGCCTTTAGACCAGTAAAACTTATCCGCATCACTCCATGCAGGACCTGCAATGTCAATGTGAGCCCACGGAGTTTTTTCCACAAACGCACTCAAAAAGGCAGCAGCAGTCAAAGCCCCAGCTTCACGATGAGGATGACCAAGATTCCTCACATCAGCGATCTCACTCTTCACCATTTCCTTATACTCGTCAAACAACGGCAAGGGCCAACAACGCTCTCCAGTTCTATTGCCTGCGTTCTGAATACGCCCAATAACTTCCTGACTCGTGCCGGTCACGCCCGCCGCAACCGTGCCCAATGCAACAATGCACGCACCAGTCAACGTGGCCAGATCAATAATCGCCTGCGGCTTCTGACGCTCAGCATACGCCAAACCGTCAGCGAGCACAACCCTGCCCTCCGCGTCAGTGTTCAACACTTCAATCGTCTTCTTGCTCATCGTCACCACAATATCGCCCGGCTTGTAGGACAAGCTCGAAGGCATGTTTTCAGTCACTGGCGCAAAACCCATTACGTGCACAGGCAATTGAAGGTCAGCCACTGCCTTGATCGTGCCCAGCACAACCGCAGCGCCAGCCATATCCATCTTCATGTCCTCCATCTGGTCAGCAGTCTTCAAAGACAATCCCCCACTATCAAACGTAATACCCTTACCCACCAGAGCAATTGGAGGGGCACTGCTATTCTTATACTCCACAACTATAAACCGCGGCTCATGCGTAGAGCCTGCATTCACTGCCAACAACCCACCCATGCCAAGCTGTTCAATCTTCTTTTTGTCAAACACGGAAACCTTCACTGACTTTGGAAGAGCACGCGCCGCATCAGCGAGCTTCTCAGGAACAAGCACAGACGGCGGCGTATTGACCAGATCACGCACCCAACACTGACATGCGGCAAGCACCTGCCCTTCACGCACTCCCTGCTCTGCCTCTTTCTTTTCCCGCACAGCCAAAATATCCACTCCATCCACAAAACGAATCTTCTCCTTTTCCACAGTTCTGTACGTAACGTACCGGTAATTCGCCAAAATGGCGCCTTCAACGACTGCCTGCACGCGTGCCTGCGCATCGCCCTGCGCCACGTGCAAAGCAGCACCAAACCGCTTCACGCCTGCCTCGCGCAAATACCGAGTAGCGTGGCCGCTTGCCCTTCGCAATTTCTCAGGATCACACTCTCCCTGCTTGCCCAAACCAACCAAAAGAACATGCTCTGCTGGCAGTTTCTTCATCGTGCTGATCATCCACAGCTGAAACAACTCACCCACAAACTCCTTGCGGCCAAATAAACTCGAAATCCTGCCATCCAGCTTCCTGTCAAGTTCTGCCAGAATCTTCCTGTCGTTCTCAAAACAGCCAACAACAACACACTCGCCCTTGTACGACAACACATCCTGCTCGACTATTTTGCATTCCATCATCACTCTTCTCTACCTACCTGTATAAAAAACTTCCTTCACTCCCCTTCCCACTCCCTGTAGAATTGCGAGAGATACTGTTCCATAAACGTGTGCCTCTCTTGCGCGAGTTTTTTCCCTGTTGCAGTATTCATTCGGTCCTTCAACAACAACAGTTTTTCATAAAAGTGGTTCACACTCGTGCCCACACTTTTCTTGTAATCCTCAAAAGACTGGTGCATTGTTGGCGAACACTCCGGATCATGCATCGCCCTATTCTTGCTCCCACCATAAGCGAAACAACGCGCAACACCAATCGCCCCAAGCGCGTCCAAACGGTCAGCGTCTTGAACTACAAGCCCTTCCCTTGATGTGATGGTATTCTGCACACCTGCGCCCTTGAACGAAATATGCTGAACAATGTGACACACATCTTTACTGACTTGGTCGTCAACACCCTGACTTTTCAGCCACTC
Source organism: Candidatus Woesearchaeota archaeon (assembly GCA_016203345.1). Classification (GTDB taxonomy): domain Archaea; phylum Nanobdellota; class Nanobdellia; order Woesearchaeales; family ARS49; genus JACQIC01. Next base: position 3,042 of record JACQMZ010000024.1, read on the forward strand.
CTGCGCAATCCGCGGACCCACAGAGTCGTCACCTCCATGAAACTTCCAGTCAGCAATATCATGCAACAGCGCACCAAGCTGAACCACAAACAAGTCCACCTGCTCTTCTCGCGCAATGCGAACAGCGTTGTTGTACACGCGCACAATGTGCCACCAGTCATGGCCTGAGCCCTCCCCTTCAAGCTTCTGACGAACAAATTCCTTAGTCTTCTGCACAATATTTTGCTGGGCGAGCTTTAACCGCAAATCATCCTGCGTGCCAGTGTTTACTATCACAACATCAGCCATTGCCATCACGGCACTTACTTGCTGATGAGCAGGATCCTCACTCGCGGCCTCTTCCTGCTCACGCTTCACGAATTCATCATACGTCCTGAGATTATCAGGCCGATCCTTGCGGGACTGCATACGCTCCCAACGTACACTCAAAGGAGCATCTATCTTCAACAACGCAAAATTCTTCTGCGCCCTCAACACTTCAACTTCACCGGGATTCCTGATACTTGTAATGACATAATTTGCAGATGAACTCATGCCTTTCAAAGCAAACATTGCCAGAATACCATGACCGTGCTGTCGCCGCAATTCATTTCCAAGCAGGATCAAGTTTTCACGCGTGGTTGGCAAGCCGCGAGTCCTCGCTTCCTGCCTCAAAAAATCAGACAGCGAAATGTGCACGAATCCCTGCTGCTTCAAAATCTCGCCAGCACAATCCTTGCCAGAACAATACTGACCGGTAATGCCGAGAATCATGAAACCTCTGCATCCTCCTCCTTTAAAATTCTTTTCATAACCACATACTTTATATATTAGTATCACTTATAATAACTCATGAGATTGCTCATCACGCGGCATGCTCGAGACATGATGGTTGAGCGTGGCATTGATGAGGAACAAATCAAAATCGCCATCACACGAGGCGCAAAATTTAAGCAAACGGATGGCACTGTGACCGTATACACATACATGCGGATTGCATACAAAAAACTTAGTCCAGACTACTACAAAATCAAAACAGTTATGGTGGAGGAATAAAACATGAAGCGCGACAAATGTGACGAATGCGGCGGAAAACTTAGCAAGAAAAACGTCGACTACTCCCTATTTGGCATCAGTCTTGGCTCATTCCCGGCAGAAGTCTGTCAAAAATGTGGCGAAACGTGCTTTGAAGAATCCGTGTCAAAGCAGATCACTTCGCGCGCCAAAGAAAAGGGCCTATGGGGACTTTCAGCACGCACAAAAGTCGGAAAAGTCGGCGATGCCCTAGATGTCAGGCTGAACAAGAAAATCGTCGAGTTTCTCGGTGTGAAAAAAGGAACAGAAGTACTTGTCACGCCAGTCAGCAGACACAAGATCGAGATTACAATTTGATGGACTAAAAAATCCCAACCGCAGCAAGCTGCGGGGTACGAACCCAGTTCGAGCAATCAACCTTTTACATTTCCCAGAGGCTTCAACGCAACCACCTTCCTTGAAATGCCTGCGCGATCCATGGTTTCGACCACTTCGCTGATGTCCTTGTACGCCAGACCTGCTTCCTCGGCAAGCCCTGCCATGGACACAGACTTTACATAAATCCCCTTTGCTTCCATTTCCTTCTGAAGCTTGTCTCCCCGCACCATGTGCTTAGCGGCCGTGCGAGACATCAACCTTCCAGAACCATGCATGGTGGAGCCAAACGTCTCCTCTTCGGCCTTCTTCGTACCCACGCACAAATACGAGCCGGTCTCCATCGAGCCGCCAACAATCACTGGTTGCCCAACCTTCTCAAACACGCCTGACAATTCAGGATTCCCAGGACCAAACGAACGCGTCGCGCCCTTCCTATGCACGATCAGTTCCTTCTTTTTTCCATCAATCTTGTACTTTTCTTTCTTGGCAATATTGTGCGCAACATCATACACAAGCTTCAACCCCATATCCTCAGGAGCTCGCTGGAACACTTTGCTAAATGCTTCACGAATCCTGTGAGTGATCACTTGACGATTAGCGAATGCAAGATTGGCAGCACACGCCATTGCCCCAAAATAATCCTGCCCCTCTTTTGAGTTAAACGGCGCACACGCGAGCTCGCGGTCAAGCACTTTGATGCCATACTTCGACATAACGCCATCAAAAATCTTCAAGTAATCCGTACCAATCTGGTGGCCAAACCCGCGCGAGCCGCAATGAACCATGATGACGATCTTGCCAGGTTCAATACCAAGAGCCTTCGCAACTTTTGCATCATAAATGTTTTCAGGCAACACCATCTGTATCTCAAGATAATGATTGCCAGAACCGAGCGTCCCAATTTGCATCCTGCCACGTTCCATCGCGCGATCAGACACCTTCGACGGGTCAGCCCAAGAAATCCTGCCGTTTTCTTCAGTAGCCTTGATGTCGTCCTTCCAGCCATACCCATTGTCCACACACCACTTCACTCCATCAGTCACGACATTCTTCAATTCCTGCTTGGAAACGTCCACAAAACCCTTCGCCCCAACGCCCGCAGGAACAGTCTTGAACAACGTGTCAACAAGCTCACGCAATTTCGCCTTCACTTCATCGATAGGCATACTTGTCTGCATGAGACGCATGCCGCAGTTGCTCACTACAAAAGAGTTGGCGACAAAATTATGATCTGGATGGGCCATAGTAAAATCATAGACATGCTCTACGTCCTCAACACGCTGCTTTTCGATGACAACGTCCCACGTCATACCACTCCTGCCCAAATCTTTAGTAGCTACTGTACAAAAATCATCAAAGGAGGGAAATGACTCAGGGATTCTTACTGAAGACTTCCTTTCCTCATATGCTGAACGCTTTACAAACCGCTCATTACTCCACGGATGCTCAAACAAAGTCACCAATGACCCAACTGACTGACCACACCTGTGCGCAACTGACACGGTCTCGGCAATTGAAGTCCGAGCGCACACTACTTGCTGCTTAACCCGAACATACTGAGCGGCAAGAAGAGACAACCACCTTTTACGACGATTGTACTCGAACCCAACCACGCCATACAAACGCATAAGATTCTCATTATCGCCATAAATTTCCAAACGCTGCCGCAAAGAGATAACTCCATGCTTGTTCCTATAATTAACTTCGGGCGCGGAAACCATAGCAGTCACTTCAAAACGAGCAAGTGCTTCCTGCATACCAGTCAGAAAAGACTCTGCAGACACCCCTTGCACTTTATTCATACCAACCACAGGCATATACAATGTTGAGTGATGATTCGACAACGTCGAGGGAGTGCTCATCTCTGCTCCAAAGTACGCAGACAAGAAAAGCCGCTGGTGCCACAATGGCGACCACACCAACCATCGCGGAAAAGGATACTCTTGCTTCGCCTTGTTCCCCAGTGGAGCACCCAAGGCGCGCAGAAGCGCAACAAAACTTTTCGAACACACTTTCATAGAGTGTTCTGCATGAGCAAAACTAATGTTGCCATACAATGTGTCAATCGAGTGATTTCTCTTCCTGACATAAATTCGTGACGGAGTATACCCTATTTTTGCAACGTCCGCCCTGATGTCTCCCAAGTCCTCTGACTTCCCCCAAAACCACGCCATTCCTTTATGCTCCTTTCCAGTCACAATAAGGCTTCCATCACCCATATTGTACGCCAACAATTTGATAAGATATGGCAGTCGAGCATCATTTCTGCACAATGGCAATAACCCACGCTGACGCAGTTCGTTCAGTACTCCGGAAGTATTCAGTGGAAAAGGCAAAGAGGATATCAATTTCTCGTCAACAATTATGTCTGCATTCGGAGGTTCACGACACACACCCTCAAACGCATACACCGCAGTCTTTGAACCAAGATCGAGTTTGCCAGCCTCCACCATCCCGTCCGGCGTCCATAATGGATGATCCTCTGTGGCAATAACCTCATGGCCGCCAAGCGTCCGCAGCCTGTATACTGGACACTTCGGTCGCTTCTTCAGGAACAAGAACGGAAACGCGCTATCTTCTTTCTGGCTCCGGAGCTGCATACATCTTAACTTCACAGTCTCGTCCTGCACGGACTTTATTTCCTGAAATGCACCAAACTCGTCCAATATGCGCGACTCGCCAGCCAGGCAGTTGATATCAAACCCGATTCCACCAGGAGAAATAATGCCACCTTCCTCCGGATCAAACGCTGCCACACCACCAATCGGAAACCCATACCCGCTATGACCATCAGGCATGCACAACGCGTGCTGTTGAATACCGGGCAGACAAGCGACATTTGTGAGCTGATCGACTACCGTATCCTCCATCTGCTTCAGAAGATTCTCAGTCGCGTACATTCTCGCCGGCACCAGCATGCCCTGCTTGAACGACTTGTCAAGCTCCCACACGACGTCAGACACACGCTTGAATTTGGACAGGTCCATGCCATGAGGTGAAGTATGTTATCTTTTAAGCGTTGCGGAATCATGATTTTTGTGCACGATTAATTCGTGTTTTTGTTCGTCGCTCGAGTTCTGTTTGAACCATGTCAGTTATCCTCGTCCTCAGATTGTACGTCTTCATCGAGAAGGGTGTCCCGAGACTCAGGCTGTCTATTCACGAGCGCGGCCGTTGTTGTTGAAGTTGTCGTTGGCATTGACGTTGTTGATGTTGTTGTAGTCGCCGCCGCCAAGCCCAACAGGCAGGCACTCTGTAGCCCTGCACACCTGTCAAGAACCGCCAAAAATAATATCACTTGTGGCGGTTCTTGAGCACGCTCAGAATTCCAACCTATTAATATACACTTGTTGGAATTCTGACGCTTCACTTTCCACCACTACTTCAAGACGTTCGCCGCTCGTTTTTGACACGCGCGGTTACCAGCTGTCGTGGTTGAATTTCATACCAATGCCTTTCGGACTCTTGGCTTGATGGCAGGACGTGTAGTCCAGTCCTGAGGGGTAGTAAAGCTGCAAGTTATGCGGTATAACCCAAACTCGGGACAAAACAAGAAAAAAAGGAAGAAGTATTAAAGATTATCTGGATCTAACTCTCTGACGACCTTTATTTCCACTGGAACTTTTTTGCGCGACGTGGACTAACCCACGAGCACGACCGCCGTAGCCGAAGCCGTCGTTGGAGCAGACGTCGCCGATGCCGACAAGCCCAACAGGCAGGATACGCATCGTGTTCGCTGATAACTGAGGACGGTAAAACAAAACGAGTCCGTTACCGAACCCTCTTCCTTTAATAATTGCTGCATTCTTTGCAGCATTGTTTGGCATAAGACAGCGCACGTCATCATTCTTCCTATACTGGGAATCACCATTTGCATTAGCTTCCACAGGTAATACAAGATTCTGGGCCGGAACAAGGAACGTACGGTCACTGTTCACAAATTTCCGTTCCAGCGCACTGCGCTTTGCAACATCAACATACCACTCTCCACCGCCGAGTCTATTGGCGATGTCCAAGAGTTCTTCTGCAGAAGGATCGTACACGTACGCACGAAGACCGGCGCGTCCATCTGAAACGAAACCAATCAGCGTGCCAGTCAGTTGACGCTCATACGAATGGTCATCTCCTTTCATGTCATGCCTAAATTCAACAGCATCGTCAAGCGTCAAGAGCTTTGCGTCTCTGTCTGCGCAATATTGAACTCCTAATTTCCAACGAGGAAACCAGTCAGATGATTTTGTCCATTGCCGCCCAGAGCCCTTATCTTCGTAACCCTTTTCAGTTGTAGGTACTCGAACAGTTATAAGATCATTAACTTCTTGAATTGCCATGGTGCATCACCAACCTCTTCAAAAAGCCCGTGTTTTATAAGCCTTC
>JACQMZ010000022.1 GCA_016203345.1 Candidatus Woesearchaeota archaeon
CGCTATTATTCTGTCGCCGCAAGCGGCGGGGTATGAACCCAGTTCGAGCAATCAACCCATGACAACATCGAACACAAATGAAAACAAATGGGCCCGCCGTGATTCGAACACGATAAAGAAAATCCCGACTCGCTAAAGCTCATCTGGGATTTTCAAACCATGTTCGAATCATCGATGTGAACATTGCATGAAACAAGAAATGGGCCCGCCGTGATTCGAACACGGGACCTCTGCCTTGCCAACAACACGGTTTCCCGCGATATCAGAGCAGCGCTCTAGCCAGGCTGAGCTACGGGCCCAAATTCTCGAGTTCGCTCGGCACCCACTGCAAGCGCACTGGCGCCTCGCTCACACGAGAATTTGTAATAAAACGTGGTGAGTTATAAATGTATTTCCTACAAAATCTCCGAGTGAGGACGCGAAGCGTCCGAACTCGAGATTTTGGCTCACACGAGATTTTGTTATGAACAAATTTGCACGCATTATAAATGTATTTGCCAAACAACGTCTTTGTCGCAAATTCTCGAGTGAAGGCGCTCAACGCCTGAACTCGAGAATTTGTTAGAGCACTTTTTAAAGCTTTACTACGTTCTCCGCGTCATGCGCGCAGAGAAATGCTCCCACCATAAAGAACCACTCATAAGCATAGTTCTTGACACGCTGCAGAAAAATAAGCAGGCGCTTGTGTTCGTCAACACCAAACGGTCGGCGGAAAAAGCAGCAGAAGACATTTCAAAAACAGTCAAGCACGAACATACCTCACTGAACAAGCTTGCAGAACAGGTGTTGGGCGCGTTGGGCAAGGCCACACACCAGTGCGAACGGCTCGCAAAATGCATCCAACGGGGCATTGCGTTCCATCATGCAGGACTGCATTCCAAACAAAAAGAACTTGTTGAAGACGCGTTCCGCGACGGCACCATCAAAATCATCTGCTGCACTCCAACATTAGCCGCAGGGTTAGACTTGCCAGCTTTCCGCGCCATCATCCGCGATGTCAAACGATACGGCGACCACGGCATGACAGACATCCCTGTACTCGAATACCTCCAAATGAGCGGACGCGCAGGAAGGCCACGCTTTGACACGTACGGCGAATCAATCATCGTGACAAATAACGACAGCGAAAAAGACCGCGTCTGGGACAAATATGTCCACGGAGAACCAGAAGACATCTACTCCAAACTCGCAGTTGAACCAGTCCTGCGCACGTATGTGCTCTCGCTCATCGCAACAAAAGTAGTCAAAAACTTCAAAGAACTCATCGGATTCTTTGAAAAAACTTTTTGGGCATACCAGTACCACGACATGCACGGCTTGGAGCAGAAAATTCACAAAGTCGTGTCCATGCTGGAAAAATGGGAATTCACGTTCATTGAAGAGAATAGCATCCGCGCAACACCTGTCGGCCAACGCGTCGCGCAACTCTACATCGACCCCCTCACCGCACACCACATCATCACGTGCGTGCAGCGCGCCACCAGCTCCACCGTTAAACCACTCAGCTGGCTCCTTATGGCGTGCCGCGCGCTTGAAATGCGGCCACTCCTCAAAATAAAAACCAAAGAATACGACATCATCCAAGAACACCTTGCCACACACCAACCATACGTTCTCGAAAACGAACCCAGCATGTTTGAAATTGATTACGAAGACTACCTCAATGCATTCAAAACAAGCCTGCTCCTGTACGAATGGATCGACGAGAAAGACGAAGAATACCTTCTCGAACACTACGACTGCCGACCAGGAGAAACGCGCCACAAAATCGAAACAGCAGACTGGCTTTTGTATGCCGCACAGGAATTGTGCAAATTATTGCAATTTACTCCAGTCATCAAAGACATCAGCCGCGTCAGATTCAGACTCAAGTACGGCGTCAAAGAAGAACTGCTGGCATTATTGCGGCTACGGGAAGTTGGACGGGTGAGGGCAAGAAAATTATTCGCCGCAGGCATCAAAACACTCGGAGACGTTCGCCAAGCGGAAACAACAACGCTGGCGAGAATCGTTGGCGTACAAATCGCGAATAAGATCAAACAACAGGTCGGACAAGACACTATCGGAGAAATGCACGAAGACCTGCCGTACAAACTGCCAGACAGGCAGACGCGACTGGCAGAATAGTGAAAGATACATTTATAACAACATATCTTGCCAGGAGGGAAAAATGAAATGCATAATGTGTGGAGGCACAGCTGCCAAACAAAACGTAGAATATAAGGAATTTGGAATGGTTTTTGGTAAATACCCGGGGCACGTGTGTGAAAAGTGCCAAGAAGTGTACTTTGATGAATCGACAGTTGACAAGATTCAACAGAAATCAAAAGAACTTGGACTCTTTGGGTTAGCAAAAAAGGCCAAAGTAGGCGAAATTGGAAATAGCATCGCCATACGAATACCAAAAGAGTTAGCAACATTTCTAAACCTCGAAAAAGGAATGGAAGTCACCCTTGTCCCAAGAAGCAAACATGACCTGCACATTGAAATATAGAGAACTTTGAATAACTATCAAATTTGTCAAAGTTCTCAATAGAACCGCTTTGAATCCGCACAATATGACTGGTTATTCAAAGCTCTCTATAAATAAACCTTACGGTCTGGCTGGCAGACTCCTGATGTGCACCATACCAGGAAACCATTGCAGAAGCCAATCGATGTAAATGTCGTGGGGAATCGTGACGGAGTTCTTGTGAGCATCAAGAAACTCTGAAAAAATCTGACGGTACTGGTCAAGTAACCTTTGTACCCCGTCAACATACTGCGTGGATACGAATACCTTGTCATACGATAATACGCAGGGCAGGTCGAGAAGAATTAACATCTCATTCTCACTACCATCATGACTTGAACAATCCGGAGGCAGTGCAGGTATTTGCCCTTGTGCATTCACATGCTTCACAACCAGATCCTGAGGAGACTGCACGGCCACAGTACTAATTCCGAGCCTATACAGCAAACAGTTAAAGACTTCTTTCGCACTATATTTTTTATCAACAATCGAAACACCAAAATCTTTCACAGCATACAGCGGTTCGCCTGTAACGTCATTTTCTCGAGCGTATATGTAGTGATGATACTGTTCGTAACCAAAAGCGCAAGAAGACCGCATTCCAAAAGTAAAAATTATCCTCATCTGCAAAAGAGGAATAATCCTTGACTGAATGAGAAAACGTTCAAAGTCGTTGCGTGATTTATTGCTGAAAAGCGTCAGCGGCACAAGAGGCTTCAGAGAAATTTTCGTGTTAAAATTCTTATTCACGATGCTCAACAGTCCCTGCAAGTACTTCTCCATGCATCACTGAAATGCACGCCAGCATTTAAAGAAAACGGCCCTGCGGGGATTTGAACCCCGATCGCACGGACCGCAACCGCGCAGTCTATCCAAGTTAGCCTACAGGGCCGTTATTGAGATACTCGATGAGTGTGAGTTTCAGCTTCCCAGAAATTTGCTCTATTTAAATTCCTATTGCAAATTTCAGAGATATCCAAGTTAGCCTACAGGGCCGTTAAGATAACACAGATGAGACTGGTTTAAAAGCTTTGTAGAAATCAAACACTACCCATAAATAATTTTTCTACCTAATTTGCTGGCGTTCATTAATCCGTCATAACACGTCATCACTATATCGCGCAAGCACTTGCTTTGATCCGTTGGCAATACGGGATTGGCGTGCCAAATCTGAGGAGGGCCTTTTGATACCCCTCGAAGTCTTCGAGCAGCTAGTCTAAAAACAGGAATTAATATCTCATATTTACGTGGCGGGCAGGCGTTCTCACAAACATAACTATATAACAATGCCATTTCAGGACTACGCTCAGTAACAAAATGCCAATCCGGCGTACAGAGACGAATAATTTGTTCATCTAATTCTCCTTTCCTGCCAAGCATGGATAAAGCGTAGCTCATTTCTACAGTGAAAGAAGTCAGCAGTATTTAAAGCGCTCTATTGATTACAAATCCACGGCACTGTTTGCACTTCGTTCTTTCGCTTTGCCTCAGCAACTGGAGAATACCTGAACCAGCTTCTGACAGAGTCGAACATACGGCGCTGTGTAGGTGGGTGTTTGACACGATCAAGTGGCACTTCCCGCCAGCAACACTTCTGCTTGTAACACCTTCCCGCTGTTGGTTTTTCACTCGCAGGAGAACCCAATGGCTTGAGTGTGGTGTAGTAATCGTAACAGTGGAGTTCTGCAGTGTCTGATTTATAATCTACGTATTTTGATTTTCCTTCCACCTGCCGCTCTGAAAGAATCCACCCCCCAGCACATCCTTCCACTGTTTCAGGATAATCAATCAGCCCGCGGGGCGTATCCACTTCAACTGTGGTCATCAAGCCCATCACTGCCACAAGGGCAACAAGACCAAACAGCAGTCCTGCGTGCGTGCTCATATAGCGACACCGCAAATGGTGCGGATTTGTTCATGCAATTTTTCTTCAGGCAGATCCAGACCCTTCTTTGCCGCCACGGCAGGAGAGTACCTGAACCGTTCAGTAATGTTGCGGAACGCCTGTGTGGGAACAGACGCGTGCTTCACGCCATACGATGGCGGCTCCTTCCAGCAGCACTTTTCGTGCCAGCACTTGCCAAACTGCGGCTGATCCCCCACTCCAGCTCCCAACCGCTTAATTGGCGTGTAATAATCATAACAATGCCAGTCCGCAGTATCTCCCCTGTAATCCACGTATTTGGACTTTCCTTCCAACTGGCGCTGCGTAATAAGCCACGCCCCTGCGCAATTGTCAACCACTTCATCATAGTCGATAAACGCCTTCGGCGTCTGCTGATCAGGACCAAGCGTCACTACCAAACCGATCACCGCAAACGCGGCGACAAAACCAATAATGAGCCCAACATGCGAAACTGCCATCAGATCACCTTTTTCATGATTGTGTAATTCAGTATCTTAAATATTTATCCTTTTGCTTTTCCCGAATTCGGCGCTGCGCACCTCATTCAGGGAAAAGCGGCATCACTTACCTCGTTGGTGCGAATACAACTCCCTTATGTCATCAAGAGTCGTGACATCCTCAGGCCGACGGTCAGGCCGCAACCGAATAAAGCGCGGGAAGCGAAGGGCGAACTCAGCAGAATACGACGGACTTGCCTGAATTTCTTCATACGCCACTTCAATAACCACTGCAGGTGCCACGGCAACTTCACGCCCCTTTTGCGCACGCACGTGCGGCTTGAGCGCCTCTGTCAGGTCTGCGAACGTCGTGCCCTCTTCTGCCTTCTCCTTAAACCCTGTACCCACGCGGCCAATCGTGAGAAACTGGTCGCCATGCCTGCACGCGATTTCAAAACTTGACAGCCACGCGCTCCGCTTGCCCTCACCCCATTCGGCGCCAACAATCACGACATCAACCGCATCCATCACCGCCTTTACTTTCACGCCAAAACCAACCCTGCTCCCTGGCTGATACGGACTGTCCAACCTCTTCAGCATCACACCCTCATTCCCCACCGATAGACTTTTCACGTAAAATTGAGTCGCCTCCTGCTCATCATCTGTTGTAATGCGTTCAGCTAGATGAAACTCCCGCGACTGCGCGACAGCATGCGTCAGCAACTCAATCCTGTCCTTGTACGGAAGCAATGTACAATCGCGACCTTCCACCACAATCAAGTCAAACAAGACTATATGCACCGGATACTTTGCGGCAGTCTCTTGAATGTCATACTTCCGCTGGATGCGGACACTGATGTTTTGAAACGGAAGATACTTGCCTGTCGCCAAATCAAACCCGACGATTTCTGCCTCCACGATCGCCTCCCTGGCTGAAATACACGACCTTGCACGATCCGCAACATCAGGAAACTGAGCAGTAACATTTTCTAATCGTCGAGTGAACAAAAACACCTCCTCCCTCTTCTTGTGGATTTGCAAGCGAAAACCATCATATTTGTACTCCACAGACGCAGGCCTGTCCACAACTTCAAATGCCTCGCCAATCGTCGACGCCTTCTGGTACAGCATCACCTTTAACGGTTTTCCAACCACGATTTTCATGGAACGCAGCGAGTCCTCTCCTTTTCTGGCAGCAGACAACACGGACGCGAAATCAGTCGTTCGGTCATACGCAAACTGCACCGCATCAACGACACGATCATACTGTTGACGCTGTTCTGGCGTCAGCTGAAAATCATTTTCTGAAGCATCATATGTGAGGCCGAGACGTGCGGCAAAACAACTCCACACCGTAGCATCTCGCATTGTTCCATCGCCAAGACCGATGCGCAAATCACCCAACGCCGTCCGAATAACATAGCGTGCCTGAACAGGAGTTGCACTGGTCAACAACTCAGCAATCAACCCCACTTTGTTATCCACCGTCCCATCACCAGTAAACGACGCCACCTGTTGCAGGTTCGCAAACACTTTTCCAACAGACAATTCCCCTGAATACAAAACTGCCTGAGTTTTTGCCTGCACACACGCAGCAGCAGCATCACCCAAATCTCCTGAAGTCTTCCACACTTGTTCAACAGCTTCAGCAGACTTCCCTGTCGCCTTGCTTATTGCCCGCAACACCAATTTCTCAGCCACACCCAAACGACGCTCGTCCCACACAGGAAACACCAAACCCTGCAAGAGCAAAATAACCCTCTCTGCATCATCCTCGGACACCTGCGACAAAAACCCAGACAACACATTCGTCTTTTCCAACCTCTTGCTTGTCCCAGCCAAACGCACATACACGTCCACAAGAGATTGATAGAGCATACTGAAACATTTTAGATGGTGTATAAAAAGGTGCGCGAAGAATTTTCCGAACTCGCTCGGCTTCGCCTCGCTCGTTCAGGAAAATTCACAATATTTGTAAGTGAATCACTTCGGGAGCAATGTGACTACGTTAAGATAAGGTAATGACGTAGTAAGACTCAATAATGAAGTAAAACCCAATAACGTAGTAACACTCAACCCAAAATGTGAATTTCCCTGAGTGAGCGCTCAGAGCGCGAACTCGGGAACGTCAGAAATTTTCATTCGTTATATTCAATTAGTGAAAATTTCTGAGCGTCTCAAAAACCACCATGATGGTGTCCCGTCCAATAAAAAACCAGTTGCAAAATGGGTATGGTGGTTTTCGAGAATTCGTGTTCTCGAAAACCC
>JACQMZ010000034.1 GCA_016203345.1 Candidatus Woesearchaeota archaeon
GCCATGGACAAGTCTGAACAGTTTATTCTCTGGTTTGACCAGTTGAATATCGAAGACGTGCCTTACGTGGGCGGCAAGAATGCTTCACTCGGCGAGATGTACCAAGTCCTGACAAAAAAAGGAGTCAGAATCCCCAACGGGTTTGCCATCACGGCACACGCCTACAGACACCTCCTTGAAAAAACAGGCATTGAGCGCGAGATGCGCAGCATCCTTCGCGGACTCAACACGCGAAACGTGAAAGACCTTGCGGATAGAGGACACCGCGTTAGGCAGCTTATCCGCTCGGCAGAATTCCCTGACGAATTGCGCACAGCCATCATAGACGCATACAGAAAACTGTCAAAATCATATGGGCAAAAAGACGTGGACGTCGCTGTCAGATCCTCAGCAACCGCCGAAGACCTTCCGGAAGCCAGCTTTGCAGGCCAACAAGAAACTTTCCTTAACATCCACAACGAACACGACCTCATCGACTCCTGCAAGAACTGCTTTGCATCACTCTTCACCAACCGCGCCATTTCGTACAGAGTCGAAAAAGGGTTTGACCACTTCAAAATCGCGCTGTCCATCGGCGTGCAGAAAATGGTCAGGTCAGACCTTGCCTGCTCAGGAGTCCTGTTCACTCTTGACACAGAAACAGGATTTCCAGATGTGGTGTTCGTCACCGCAAGCTGGGGACTTGGCGAAAACGTCGTCCAAGGCGCTGTCAACCCAGACGAATTTCACGTGTTCAAGCCAACACTCAAAACCGGCCACAAGCCGCTCATTACCAAAGTGCTTGGCAACAAAGAACACACCATGATCTACTCGACTGAAGGCACCAAGCTTGTGAAAAACGTCGACACACCAAAAGACAAGCAAGAACAATTCTGCCTCACAGACGACGAAGTCCTTGACCTCGCCCGCTGGGGATGCATTGTTGAGGACCACTACACTGCAAAAAAAGGACGGTGGTGCCCGATGGATTTGGAGTGGGCAAAGGATGGCGAGAGCGGTAAACTCTTTGTTGTGCAAGCCAGACCAGAAACAGTCCAATCGCAAAGAAACCGAAAAATATTGGAAGAGTACAAGCTCAGACAGAAAGGAAAAATTCTCGTTGAAGGCAAAAGCGTAGGCAACAAAATCGCGGCAGGCGCGGCACAAATCATCCGCGACGTCAAAGACATCGCACAATTCAAGCCAGGAAACGTCCTTGTCACAGAAATGACCGACCCAGACTGGGTTGTCATCATGAAACAAGCCGCAGCAATTGTAACAGATAAAGGGGGTAGGACTTGCTTTACTGGAGATACCAGGATTCTTACGAACAGAGGGTTCATGTCAATGGAGGAAGTATATTCCCGACATGAAGGCCTGCAGGTGCCATCGCTCAATCGAGAAACTCTCAAGGTTGAATGGAAACCTATCAATGCAGTGATGAAAAGACGGGCTCCAGTCATTGAAGTTTCTACTTCGCTGACCGGAAGACAGCATAGCAATACCTTTCGGTTAACGCCCAACCACACAATGATCACCATCGCTCATCGCAAACTCGTCGACAAAGACATACAACACATGCTCGCTTGCGGAGATTACGCGGTTCTGGCGCAGCGAATACCACAAGTGTCTGCCACCACAGCACAACAGCAATCTTTTGCGTACTTGCTTGGTGCGCTGAGTACGGATGGACACGTGCATCTCAATTCTAGACATGGCGAAATTACATTTGTCCAAAAACCAACCGCCCAGAAAGAAGAGTTCATCAGTACTGTCGTCAATAACGTGCAGTCCCTTTTTGGGAAAAAACCGTTGATACGCGAAAAACCTGTTTCTACAGGAACCATTCGTGGAAAGCCAGTGTGCGGTTCAGCGAATGCCTATCGATGGTTCGGTAAACAAATGGCCGAAACAGTCCTTGTACAGCAACAGCAATGGACAACAAAGTTGCTCACTTCAGACACGGAATTGTCCTATCATTTCCTTGCCGGAGTAATTGATGGTGATGGAACATACAACGAGAAGATTCACCGAATCAATATCTACTGCTCAAAACAGTGGCTGTTGGAATCGATCGTTGTGGCGTGTCTCCGCATAGGCATAGTACCGCAAATAACGAGGAATCGCACCGTTGCCAACGTCCAAATAGTTGAGAAGCTGGATGAAATCAGCAGACATACAAAACGAGTCAAAGCTACTCAATTGCGCGTCCGCATAGGCACCCGCTTCTTTTCTGCACGCCAAACATTACAGGATATACTCCCAATGGTAAACAGGGACGGTAAGCTGCCTTCCTATGTGAACAATAATCTCTGCATCGATGCCGACAAGTTGTTGTCAAGAGTTCTACCTCTTGCGCCAGTGTCTGCACAAGAAGAACTCAAGCAGTTGTACACAGGTGACATTCGTCAGCAGCGACTCAGATTTGAGCGCGAACTGGGCGAGCAAGAAGTGTATAACATAAGTGTGGCTGATAACCATAACTACATTGTGTTCAGCAAGGCATACACTCCACTACTTGTTAACAATTGCCACGCCGCCATTATCAGCCGCGAACTCGGCATTCCCTGCGTTGTCGGCACGAACAGCGCCACAAAAGTGGTCAAGAACAATCAGAAAATAACCGTCAGTTGTGCAGAAGGCGACGCAGGCAAAGTCTATGACGGCATGCTGAAGTTTGACATCACCAAAATCAACCTCGAGCATATTGAACACCCACTCACCAAAGTCATGATGAACGTCGGCAACCCAGAAGAAGCATTCGAGCTCAGCTTCCTTCCAAACGACGGCGTTGGCCTTGCCCGCGAAGAATTCATCATCAATTCATACATCCAAATACATCCTATGGCGCTCATCAACTATCACAAGCTTCCGGACGAAATCAAACGAAAAATCGACGAGCACACCAAAGGATATGCAGATAAATCACAATTCTTTGTAGACAAGCTTGCCCAAGGCATAGCCACCATTGCCGCAGCGTTTTATCCCAAAGACGTCATTGTCCGCGTCAGCGACTTCAAATCCAACGAGTACGCGAACCTGATAGGGGGCATCTTGTTTGAACCAAAGGAAGAAAACCCTATGATCGGCTGGCGCGGCGCAGCCAGGTACTACAACCCACGATACAAGGACGCATTCGCGCTCGAATGCAAAGCCATCAAGAAAGTACGCGACGACATGGGCTTGAACAACGTCAAAGTCATGATCCCCATGTGCAGAACCGTTGCAGAAGGCAAAAAAGTACTTGCGGTCATGGCAGAAAACGGCCTGAAACAAGGCAAGAACAACCTCCAAGTATACGTCATGTGCGAACTCCCTGCAAATGTCGTCCTCGCAGACGAATTTGCAAAAGTGTTTGATGGTTTCAGCATCGGATCGAATGACCTAACACAGACAACTCTTGGGCTAGACAGGGACAGCGCGCTCGTCGCTGACCTGTTTGACGAACGCAACGAAGCAGTCAAACGGCTCGTTGAATATGCCATCACCACAGTCAAGCAAAGCCACCGCAAGATAGGCATCTGCGGAGACGCACCATCCACATATCCTGAATTTGCGGAATTCTTAATCAAGTGCGGCATAGACAGCATCTCCTTAAGCCCAGATGCAGTCATGCGAACACTGCTCGTCATTTTGAATGCTGAAAAGAAATACCGCCAATGAAAATCTCGAGTTCGACCCTGCGGGCCTCACACGAGATTTTCAGGTCGTATGCACAAGAATCGTCTCGCTTTTGTTGCTCACTTAATTTTTCATAACAGGCAACAAAAACAAATTCGAAGAGATCAAACTGCTCTTGCCTGAGATCGAACATCTTGATGTTGATCTGCCAGAAATTCAGGCATTGGATGCAAAACACATTATTACAACAAAACTGTTGGAAGCATTAACCCGTACAAAAGGAGAATTCATTGTTGAAGACACTTCATTGTATCTTGAATGCCTGCAGGGTTTACCAGGACCTCTTATCAAATGGTTTCTTGAGACACTCGGACCCCAAGGTCTGGTTCAATTGACTGAGAAATTAGGCACTGATAAAGCAGAAGCCAAAACCCTCATCGGGTATGCGCGCAGTGCAAAAGAAATGTATTACTTTGAAGGATCAATCAAAGGCAGAATTGTACAGCCCAGAGGAACACGATTCGGATGGGATCCAATCTTCCAGCCAGAAGGACAACACAAGACCTTCGCAGAGATGAGCAAAGAAGAAAAAAATACGATGAGTCACCGAAGAAGAGCGTTGGACAAGTTAAAGGAATTCCTCCACAAGTCATAAAAACAACCACTACTCATTTATGTCCATGCCCCGCGGTCGTCCAGTTGGTTCGGTAGTTCGACAAAACATTGTCAACATTCTTGCGGTCATCGGAAGAGCGTATGGGTATCAGGTCCACAAAGTCTACCAACAGATATATCCTCCCTGCACGCGTGAAGTCATCTATTACAATCTCAAGAAAGGCGTTAAAACAGGAGAGTTTGTGGTAGACGAAATCAAAACAGAGAAAGGAGAATACTCATGGGGGCAAGCAGTGGAAAAGACGTATTACCGGTTAGGGCCGCAAGCAAAACCAACAACCGATGAAAGAGTGACTCGTCATTTCCAAACTCAAAGATCATCAGCATGAGTGAATGACAACGCACAAGTTCCCGCTCTCCGTCTGTCCTGCTCTTGCGCACAACATATCGTTGCTTTTAAACCTTGATTTCACACTGCATAATTACTTAGGTTTAACTCGTCTAAAAAACCCAAACAATCCGAATACTTCCCTTTTCGTAAGAAACCATTTGCCAATGAGCCGCTTCCAAATCTTTCTCTGGGTCTCTTTCCGCCACGGCGTGCGCGACCATTTCATGTCATCGACCACGCCAGAGATTACTTTCACAAGTGCATCTTTTTCCTGCTTTTGCGCGAGCCGGAAGTGGCTGGTGGTGTGTTGTTCAGCAGTAGCCACAAAAAGCTCATACAAAACAATGCCAACAGCATGCGACAGATTCAATGTTTGAAACTTCTGATCAGCAGGAATCGTCACCACAAAATCACACCGTTCAATCATCTGATTAGACAATCCTTTGCCCTCGCTGCCGAACAACAACCCAACCG
Source organism: Candidatus Woesearchaeota archaeon (assembly GCA_016203345.1). Taxonomy (GTDB): domain Archaea; phylum Nanobdellota; class Nanobdellia; order Woesearchaeales; family ARS49; genus JACQIC01. Next base: position 5,081 of record JACQMZ010000034.1, read on the forward strand.
AATGGTTTTTTTTAACGAGCGGGACGAGCAATTCCACTGCTTGCTTCGGAGTCAAGGGCGATCGTGGAATGTTAAAATCAGTGCCAACCCTCCCTGTTGTTCCGACTAGTGTGTCAAACGAGTGAAGACACTTTTCATCAGTGACGACTGCGCTCTTCAGAATTGGACGCGCGTGCTTTGCCCTGCCCTCTGCCTCAAGACTTTTCACGTCACACTGCGGATTGACGATCACTAACCGTGACAACCCAAAGTTCGCCATGAGTCTGGCAACTGCACCAACATTGCCTGCAACTTCTGGCTCATGAAGCACAACAGATATCATGCAGCATAGACACTGAATCCAGGATATAAATGTTCTATCTCACAAATCCAATGGCCACATTGGCGAGAATTAAGCCAAGCAAGGCAAAACTCACAAAACTGAAAATTTGCGTTCCGATAGGAGCAGGCACGTATCGTGACAATACAAGATGCAACATCCTCCCCCCATCAATCGGACCCAACGGCAACAAATTAAACAAACCAATCCCTAGATTCAGCAACAAAAGCCAATAGAAAAGGCCAAACGTCCAACGCAAAAATTCAGTCAGCGTCTGCCCATACGCTGCAACAAACTCAGGCTTATGCCGCGTACCCTGGGAGGCCGCAATTCCAAAAAATGGCTTGCTGGCGTTCTTTTCAGTCATCCCCAAAACAATAATTCTTGTAGAAATGTTAGTCACAACTTCCAAAGTCTCGCCTGGATGGCTCTTTCTCAGCACAGCAGTAAAGTTTTCCACTGACGTGACAGGAACCTCACCGATCCTTGTAATCAGCTCACCAGGCTCAAAACCAGCTCGTGACGCAGGAGATTCTGCATTCACTGTCGCAACCTTCACGCCAGTAAAATCAATCATTCGCGCATACACTGGATTCACAACAAGAAATATGATCAAAAACACAAACCCTGCAAAGATCAGATTTGAAAACGGACCAGCCGCAAAAATAGCCAACTGATCTCCCACACCGCGCTTCACCAGCTTCTTCTCATCAGGCTCAACAAACGCGGCAGGAACCACAGGAATGAGAATGCCGAGAAAGGCAAATCCCGATGACTTCACAGGCAAGCCATACACTCGCGCCATCACTCCATGAGCGAACTCGTGCACGCCAGCAATCACAAAAATCGCAGTAATCCAATACAAGAAAGGCACAAAAAAGACACCCTTGGCCTCAAAAGGAAGCACAGGTTTAATGGTTGGCGGCGCGTCAGGAGTCGTCAACAACATCCACGAACTCGACACCAACTCATACGTGATCAGGCCCATCCCCAGAAATCCAATGGCTACGCCCACGACGCCCAATGCGCGCAGAGTCCGCGGAAAACGCGACGCCAAACTGTCCATCCACGCAATGCCCCACTGCGAGCGATACATGACCACATAAAGGAAAGGAAAAATAATCTTCTGCAACACAATCCTTTTCCGGTTCACGACCACGAAGCTTATCATTGCAAGAAGAAAAACCAGTCCTGCAATTGATTGAATGTCCATCAGCTTAACAAAACCTCTTTACTTCTTGCGCTTCGGCTTAAACCGCTTATAGCCGCACTTTCTGCAGGTCACTTTACTTTCGGCAATCTTGCGCGCAGGCGCACGATTGGCAGTCTTGCATCTCCTGCAAATGAATACGTTGCGAAACATTCTTTCTTCTGCTTCCTTAAACTTCACCATTACTCGTCACCGCCGCCGCCCTTCAACTGCTTCATGACTTTCTGCCCCAAAATAATCCAGTACAAGACAGACACGCCAGCCTGCACCGTTGCCTTCAATTCATCAGGAACCTTCAAATCAAACGTCTCAAACGTCTCGCTATCCATCACATTCGCGCTGTCGCCTACAACAGACAAGACCTGCGCGCTCCTCTTCTCTACAATCGGAACTTCAACATTATCGTGAGCCGGGACAACAATGTCGCGTTTTTTCTCATCAATCAAGCCAATCGCCACGATACGCGCCTTTGCGTGCCCGTGCTTGCCAGATTTGCCGATATCCACACTCACCACCCGACACGCGGCGTTATCAATAACGATGTACGACCCGACTTTTATAGAGCCAGCATCAACAACTTTAGTAGCCATAGCCAGCGAAGGGAATTCCCTTATTTATAAAGCTTCCCCTACGAATTTTTGCGAACTCCCTCGCTACGCTCGGTCGTTCAGCAAAAATTCGGAGATACGAATCAGGGGGATTTACTACGGTAAATGTACGACCCTGCGACGATGGCGAATGCCAGAATGAATGCAGGAAGAGTGTAGCTCGGCGCAGGTTGAGGGTTGGGAAACGGATGACACTCGAAATCAGAGCCGCAATACGCGGATGAACCACAATCAGCGTTTGCCCTGCACTCTTTTGATCCTTCCAACGACTTGTACAGAAACTGGGCACCCACAAGACTGCCGATGATGATCAGGATGACAACGCCTGCACCCATCAGGAACTCTTTCATAACAGCTTTTCCGTGTTCGCCCGCAACGCGTGCTCACACGGAAAATCTGGAAATGTGAACGCTTTAAATACGTGCGGGTACATTTTAAATACACGACTCTATCTATCTACCCCGATGGACACCCAGTGGCTCGCGCCTTCTATTTTACGAATTGCAGTCGGCCTCACCTACCTTCTTGTCGGCATTGACCAAATCCAGCACCCGGAAAACTGGCAGGGCTACCTTGCTCCGTGGGCGCAGGAATTCCTCAATGCAGATCACAAAGAGTTTTTCTTCCAAAACGGCATTTTTGACGCAGTTCTCGGAGGAGTCCTGTTGCTTGGCTTCCTCACCAGATACGCAGCCATGCTTGCCGTGCTTCACCTTGTCATGGTGCTGCTCAACATCGGCTACAACGAGATCGCGATCCGAGACTTAGGCATTTTGCTGTCCGCACTTGCACTTTCTTTGTATCAAAAAACACCATACAGCATCGACGCGCTGCGAAAATCCTGAATTCGCCTTCGCTCATTCAAGGATTTTCGTCAAACGAGAAAAAAAGCTTTCCTTCAAAGAACCATGCTGAGACACCAATCGTGTCAGTTCCTTTTCCAGCCTTTCCCACTCTGGAAACTTGCGTTCTTCCGCTCGAAACACCGCGCCATGCGAGCACTGGCGCAGGCCAGACTGTTTGAAACCGTGCTTCTTGTGCAACATTTCATGATACAACACGTACTTCAACAAGTGCGGATGCGGTGTAAGCAGGGTACTAATTGAAATCGTGTCTGTGGCATACTCGTATGTTCCCAAAGGATTCTTAGAATTTCGCCACCTCAAGTTCGGCTTGTCCATAACGCCATCAAAAAACTGTGTGTTTACCATATCAAATGCTGTTGACAATTCTGGCTCAAAATGGTATTTGACAGCGTGCTTTGACAAATTGCGAATGTATTGCAAGTACAAGTCCATCTCCACAGTGGAACGCTTTGTCTTGTTCAGCTTCGCAATCAACGACTGCAAAAATCCGATTTGAATACTCTCAGATACGCCTTCCCATTTCGTGCTGATTTTGCACGACAACTGCTTCTGAAACACGTGCAACTTTATAACGCCGCCATATCCACGAAAATGCCCTGAATAATCCAAACAAAAGGACAAAGACTGTTGCGAGCCAGGATACAAGCGCGTGTATGCCTCCTCCAAAAGGTTCATGGGCTTGCCATGTCAGCCCAAGCATAAAAACATTAGTATGCAGAGTACTTGTTTAGCTCTCCTGTGGGTACGAATTTTGCGAACTCCCTCGCTTGCGCTCGGTCGTTCAGCAAAATTCAATTACTTATGCAAATTACTACGGGAGCAATATGACTACGTTAAGATAAGGTAATGACGTAGTAAGACTCA
>JACQMZ010000031.1 GCA_016203345.1 Candidatus Woesearchaeota archaeon
CTATGGAAAAAAGAAATTGGTCTGGGAGGTTGCTTACGTGGAAACAGGAGTGCTCACTGTAAGTGTGATAGGCACTGTTGCTGCGGCACTCCTTCGCCTGACCGGCTACTTATGAATCTGCCGCCTGCACAAGCGTAATCAAGGACACCATCAACCGCTCACCAAAAATTTCGTGCAAAATACTCCAGATCGCGCTGCCACCCCTATCCAGCTTTGCGCCAATCTCGCCAGAATCATGATGGTCCTGCCACGACATTGGCAGATTATAAAACCTGAACAACGACGTATACCTCCAGCGATCCTCCACCTGCGTAGCCACGTAAAAACTCACCTTTTCAGCAAAAAACTTGAACATTGCGCCCATCAACATCGAAAACCCAGCCAAACCCGCCAGCCACACCGCTGAAGCAACATCAATCGTGTTGGACACCAGCCGATCAATAATAGACTGAAACACCTTCGGCGCAGCCAACTGGAACAAACCAGAAACCGACCCTGCACCCAAAAGCGCCAAGAATGGCCACCGGTAATACAACCAAATCGTCTCAAACAACAGTCTCAAAACACCTAAAAAAGACAACTGTTCTTTAGACACGCTAACATCTGCGAGCTTCATACTATTACCAGAATAAAGGACGTATATAATTTCTGTGGTGGCAGGTTGGAGTAAAATATATATACTCCACTTGTCGATAGTGCGTTATGAAAAAGAGTGTGCTGGCTCTCCTTTGTATCTTACTTGCCGCCAGCGTTTTTGCTATTGAGCCGCTTGTTACTTCACGATTAGGAGATGAACCATACCCGCCACCTGCCCGATACAACAACTTTGAAACAGACAACGTCCACATTCTCCGGCTCCAGAACTTTACTCGCGCAGTCGTGAAAGAAGTAGACCAGCTTGAAGTGCGGTTTGACAACTTAAACACGCAGTTGGGCCGCATCCAGGGCCAACTCAACCAATTGGAAGTCAACCGCGAAGTGATTAGCGCACCAAATTATGACGCGCAATTGCTCGACCTCAGCACACAACTCACGAATGTACAAAGGGAAATAAAAAACGTGAACATCCAGTCACAAGTCGTCAAAGACGTTTCAAATTCAAACCTTCAAGACTCCATTCCTGCCCTGTTCATGATGATGGTCTTCCTCTTTGGACTGCTTGGCCTGGTCATGATGTGGGTCAGAAACAGGCTACACAACGTAGACGAAGAAAAACATGAAGCCATGCACGCCAAATTCCACCTCACCAACTACCTCAAACACTCGCTTGAAAAAGGCGAAAGCATCTCGCGACTGAGAAAACACTTTGCAGAACAAGGATGGACGAGCGAAAAGTTTGACGATGCATTGGAACAAGCCATGCGAAAATAGGAAGTATTTACACAAGGATCCGCAACACATCTGCCTTTGTCACCACCCCCACAAGTTCATGATCCTTTCTGATCACAACAAGAGGGAACTGGCGCAAAAGGGCGGAAATAACAGACAGGCGTGTTTGCTCAGACACAACCGGCGGGGGATCAGTCATGACATCGCGTGCCCTCAAATGTTTGAGCCTTGACACGTCGTGCTCAAGAATGCTTGCTTCAGACACGAGCCCAAGCACATGAGCATTGTCCACAACAGGCACCTGCGAGATCTGATGCTTTTTCATCACGGCAATCACTTCAGGCGCAGGAACAGACACTGTAACATTAATCACGCGCTTTGTCATGATCTCTTTCGCCGATGGCTCCTTTTGCGAGGACAACAGCGAAACAGCATCCTCAATTCTCTTCACGTTTGAATAACTCGGATCAATCCTTCCAGACTCGATTTTCGCAATCAATGACTGGCTCACGCCTGCCTGCTTCGCAAACGCGTACTGCGTCAAGTTGAGACGCTTCCTGATGTCCTTCAGACGAGAGATGTCGAACATGCAGTGCGGAAAGGATGTTCCCTTTATAAATATTCTGTATGGAATTTATTTACTGTAAAAATATTTGTTAAGGAATAACAAAATCAGCGGCACGCCTACATCCTAACTCTAATCTCTTCATCACCGTCATCAGAAACGTTATCGAGTTCGTTAGCGTAACATTGGATAAATACTTTCAGCGCAATGTCCTTCCGCTCATTTGCGTCTACAGCACCCGCAGTCACCACTGCCATCATTCTCTTGCCATAATGAGGCACCATAAGCTGAGCGATCTGGTCTATGCTGCCATCCCTATTATACGAGCGCTGGAACTTCAACTGAACACTTGGCTCTGCAGAAAAATCCCAACCCACCGCACATTCATGAATCTCATCACCAGAAAGAATGTACACAATACCCTCTGCTTTTGTCTTTTCCCTAAAGAAAAAAACATTCACCTCAGCAGGCCGTTCCGACAGAGCCAAAGAAACTCTGTTGTACACGTCACGGTAGGCACGCAAATCCCTGACCTCCTTCACGAAATTGTACAATTCATCCACGTTTTGAGTGCGCGCATAAATCCTGTCCATCAGCACGCCATACTCCACCAGTCCCTGCTCAACAACAGCCTCATCCTCCTGAATGATTGCCATGCGAGTCTTCGTCAGGCATTCCTTCACCAGTGCCTTTTCCTTATCTGTTGGTTTTTTCCGTGCCTGCCACCACGCACCTGCACGTCTCCCTATGCGGTAGCCAACGTATGCCACTCCTGCCACGACAGGCATACTCATGTATGACGGGTCCCTGCCATCCAGACCTGCCAGGATCAGCGGAACAGCAATACCATACCCTGCGCTGACTACCGCGGCACGATACTCAAGCGCGCTCACCTGCTTGCCCAGTTCCTTAGGAGACGGACCAGGGCGATAAATGCCAACTTCTGCAAACCTCTGCAGTCTATCAGGATCTGAAAAAAAAGCCATGCGCGCATCCTTAAAACCAACAAACACGCCAGCAGCAAATCCCCCCACTGCCGCACCTGCAGTTTCCAGCAGAACCTCGAGGCTCATACACGCGCGTAATACAGCACACTACTTAACTTTTTCGAGAAAAAACGGAAGACGTCCGAGTACGTGTTAAGCTTCTGTAATCTTGTGCCGACAGTCAGGGTTTTCGAGAACACGAATTTCGCGAATTCGCGCCTGCGGGCGCTCATTCAGCGAAATTCACATTTTAGTTTTACTACGTTACTTCAATTGACGGCAGTAGTTAAAATGCTACCGTAGTAATTTACCAAGGACATTGTGAATTTCCCTGAGCGAGCAACGCGAGCTCGGGAAATTCGTACCCACAGGAGTGCTACACAGGTACTAACGTCCGAAAGCTTAATATATCCCAACGTATATACAACGTATATGGAAACTACACAGATGTGCATGCGGATAGAGCCTGAGCTCATCAGAAAAATCGATGAAGAGGCAGACAAGAATTTCAAAACCAGAACTGAACTCATCAAAGAGGCAATTCTTTCACTGTTACATGAACGAGAGGAGAAAGCAAGGCTCAAAAAACTGGCAGCTGAACTCTGGCTTAAGGGCGAAATTTCAGAAACGAAATTGAAGAAAGTACTCAGTGAAGAAGACCTCAAAGACCTGAAATTTGGCAAACGCTGGATTGAGGAAGTGATTCATGAAATTAGTGGCTGACACAGGCGCCCTCATCTCACTATCGTGTTCACAACATAAGGAACTCGTGTTCAAGGAACACACTATTTTCATAACAAAATCAGTGCTTAAAGAGTTGCAGGATTTTGCAATTCACGATGATTTGCTCGGAACAAAAGCAAAGGAACTCATCAGAAGAAAATTCATCGTCAAGGATGCGCGCGAAACCACCGACTTGGGACTGGGCCGAGCTGAAAGCGAAATCTTTTCATGTGCCAAGGATGAAAGACTCATCGCAATAACGGATGACGCACACGCCTCCCGAATTGCAGAGGAAAAATTACAGCTAACCACTAAACCCTCCTTCTACCTCCTGCTATTTTTGTACAAAAAATGGCACCTAACAAAGGAAGCCCTCACACAAGACATCAAATCAGTATTGCGGCAGAGAAATTGGCTCACTGGCGCGTTATGGGAATACGCGCTGGAATTAATCGACAAACTCTAGTGAATGGAGTGTTGTTCCGCGTACTTCGGCGTACTTCGCCAACCCTTCCACGTGCCGTAACGTCGTTTCCTTGAACAGGAAATGGCGGAAACGATCGTCAACCTTCACCTTGTGGCGTTGCAAACCCTTCTTGAGAGCAGCATATAATTTTTTTCCTTCAGCGTCCAAATCTGTAAGAATCAAACAAGAATTCGTCAAATCCGCAACCTCTTCCACAATCGTGAACAAGGGACGACCCTGCAACAAAATGATTTTCTTGAACCCAAGCGCAACCAACGCACGCTTGTCTTTAACTCCTTCAACAACGATCAATGGCTGTTCAAGCCGCAACTTGCGAATCCAGTCATCCAGGTTCATTCTATAGTCGTGTATCTTTTGATGACAGAAGGCTGATACTTCGACTCACCCCTCTGGATAGTCGTAGTCTGCGCCATTCTCGGCCGATATTCAAAACCAACAACCGGCTTGCTTGGCTTGCAGCCACCCACGCGCGCATTGCACTTGAAGCCAGTCTTGCACATCTCGCGCTGCCAGCGATTGTTCTTGCAGTACATGAACACGTGCGGACGCTCACACAACGACGTCCCTTCCTTGCACACGCCAAGAGTTTTCAATGGCACAGAAAATGTTTCCCGACGGGCGTCAGTCATTCTCTGCGACACACACGTCTTCGTTTCAGGATCACACTTCTGCCCATACGTGCATATCTTCTTAAAAAACCACTTGCCATTAATGCACTCCTGAACGGCAATCCCTGCACACCTTACGTCTCCAGGAACACACGTTCCAATGTATCCGCTTGTCAAGCGCTCAAGAAAACCAAAAGAACTCGCGCACAACACCAAGCCCACCACTGTCCATACCACACCCCTCATGAACAGTGCAAACGATGTTTCACTTAATATACTTTTCGATCACAAATCAAGAATCCTTTCAAGATTTCGCAAAAGTTGCTTGCTTGTCTTAACAGACAGCGTACCGCTTCGGTCCGTGACAAAGAACCTGTAGTCTTGAGCGTCAAACGGACATGTCCGCACATAGTCTGCCAAGACTCGAATTCCTGACACGAATGCATGATTTAACTCGTCCCCTACACGGTCGTCCAAATGTAAAGCAATCAGTTGTTGCCATAGTCGAAAACGTTCTATGCGCCCATACCATATGCCAGGATGATCATCCTGAGCTTTAGGAGGAAACAACCGATTAATGTGCATTCTAGCATGTGGGTTGTCAATTCCAACATCGCCAAAGAGTACATATACACTATCGTAGTGTATGCTTCCGAATAACTGCTCCCATTCTCGTTGTCTTGGGCATTCAATACTCAGTGTACTTCCATTACGCTTTCTGTACTTCTCAAATCTTCCATACCGTCCCGTGTAATTCACCGTACAAATAATACTGTGGGGTCGACCAATGGTCGTCACTACGTTAGATACCACGTCAGGATACAACACGTTTTCGCGACCGTACAACTCCACCGTGCATGTGTCTTTCATGAGCGGTATGAAAATAGTTTATACTTAAACGTTGTGATTCTACAGATGCGCCACAACACAATGTTTTAATGTAACTGTCAATAGACGTCTATATGCGCCTCAGTGTCCTTTATTCCGGCGGCAAAGATTCCACACTTGCACTCATGAAAGCAAGGGAATTTCACACCATTGTCTGCTTGATTACACTCGTGTCCGAGAATAAGGAGAGCTATTTGTTCCACACTCCAAACATTGACGTCACGCGCTTGCAGGCAGAAGCAATGCAACTGCCATTGATTCGCGTCGTGACAAAAGGAGAAAAGGAGAAAGAAGTCACTGATTTGAAGAAGGCGGTCGCGGAAGCCAAAAATAAGTACAACATTGAGGGAGTCGTGACTGGAGCTGTCAGATCAACCTATCAAGCCAGCAGAATCCAGCACGTCTGCCACGAGCTTGGATTGTGGTGTTTTAATCCCTTGTGGCTCAAAGACCAAGTCGAACTGTTGAATGAGGTTGTGGAAGAAAAAATTCACGCCATAATTGGCGGCGTATTTGCGGAACCGCTCGATGCGTCTTATTTGGGAAAGAAAATTACTCTATCGATGGTGGAAAAACTGGCAGGCATTGCGTCCTCGCACCACATTAACCCTGCAGGAGAAGGCGGGGAAATAGAAACAACCGTGCTGGACGCGCCTGTGTTCAAGAAAAGAATTTCAGTCAAGAAACACTCCGCGTCGTACCGCAAGCACGCAGGCATCTGGCAGATTCTTGAAGCGGAATTGGTGAACAAATGATCCTCATCATCAGCACGTGCGCAGACACATTGAGCGAACTGGAATTCGTGCGGCCTATTGAAAAAATTGTGGGCGCGTGCACGACAAAGCATCACAAGAAGCTCACACACAAGGATATTCACGCTGCCACAAAAATCATTCTCACCGGCACTGCACTTGCAGACTTTGAGTATTTGATACACGACTTTTCATGGCTGAGAGAAATAACAGTTCCTGTGCTGGGCATTTGCGCAGGCATGCAAATCATCGCGAAAGAATTTGAATTACCTCTTGTTGACACAAAAAATATTGGAGTACGACAAGTGCAGGTGGTGGAGAAAAATAAACTTGCCGACAGCACATTCAACGCCTACTTCCTCCACACCAAAACAGGAACAGGAAACTTTCATGTGCTGGCTAAAAGCGAAGGCACACCCTGCATGATCAAGCACCCATCAAAAGAAATCTACGGGTGCATCTTCCATCCGGAAGTGATGAACCAGAGAATAATCACAAATTTTATAGAGAACTTTGAATAACTATCAAATTTGTCAAAG
>JACQMZ010000030.1 GCA_016203345.1 Candidatus Woesearchaeota archaeon
TCAACGGCAATCCTGTGGAGCTGGTCTTGTTTGTGGAACGTGTCAGTATCTGTAAACACAAGGTGTATGGGTCTGTCGTTTCTGCCAGCAAACATTAGTCCATGCAGTCGTTCAAAGATGCCTTGAAACGGTCCTGTGTTGTGGATGGCGAGTTTGCCGTCTACCCCGCTCGGTGCAGTAGTTCGCATTCCTCTGCTGTCAAACAGCAATCCCTTAGGGAGACTGCCAAATAGAGCATCGAAGAGTCTTGTACTCAGCACAACAAGCAAGTCTACGTCGCTGACTCCTGTGTGGTCCGAGGGTTGGCCTTGTTTTTTTGGGCTGTTTGAGTAGCCTGTGACAAGACTGCCATAAAGGTAGAACCCGATGGACTCGTCTTGCAGCGCTTGTCGCACGAGGGGGTCTGATTCGAAAAACGTGACGATGGCTTGCGCTGCTCGGCGCGTGTCGTTGTCGCTCACTCGTGGTCCTGGCGGCAGTTGCTCTTCAAGCGCTGCCATTTTGCGGCGGAGTGCTCGCTTCACGAGCTTGGAAACGCGGGTGGACACGAGTCCTCGCATTCTTTGCAGAAAAGTGTCGACGTCTTCGTCATCCAGTGAGCGTCTGGACAGGAGGTTTTCGAATGTGGTTCTGAGTTCTGCTTGTCCTGTTCTGACTTTGATCAACTGTGCGATTTCGAGATCCTCGAGTAGGATGATGTGTTTGAGTAACTCTTGAAGGTGATCTTGACGTGATGGGACTGCCTGAATGGCTTCGGTTGCTTTTTGAAACACGTTCTTGCAGATTTCCTGTAAATCGTGTGCGCGCTGGGTTTCTGCGCGCGCGTCTTCTGCTTGGCGATAGTCTGAGATTTCCTTTTCTAATTGTCTGATTTGCTGGAGGTCAAGGGTGACCATGTCGCGTAGTTCTCGCTCAACAGTGGCAGTCGGGGCTTTGCCTTCCAGTATCCGCTTGGCTTTTTGCCGTATTGTTTCGGCGATCTGCAGTGCTGCACCCATTAGGCGATGACTGGTGCTCAAATATTTAACAGTTTTGCACAGGTGATTATTTAAGCATCATACCAAAAAATTTACTGATGCCTCCCTGTCTGTACTGCAAAGGAACTCATGTGTCCAGCCAGTGTCCTGTGCAGGCGCGTGCGATGGCGTTGACGCGCGTAAAGAATGTGTTGAAAGAGCTGTCGTTCTCTGGATCAGCTCCTGCGCCTTTTATTGGACGGTTTGGGTACCCGCACATCAGTGTGGGGATCTTGACTCCTCCTGATGTGCGAGAGGGTGCGTGGGAGTATGATGCTCCGAAGCACTGGGTGAAGGAATCGTATAAAATTCCTGAGATTGTTGAGTTGCGGTCTGGGCTGGTGCAGTCCAGAAGCCATGTGCACGTGAAAGAGCCTGGCAGGATTGTGGAACTGGCACAGCTGGTGGGCATGGCTGACCGTCCTGTTGATGTGGAAGTCGAGTTGTCAAGACTTCCTCGTTTTTCTTTGGCTGTTGACTCTCATCATGCTCCGATGGGCGCAATCGGCGAGGTTGTCAAAGCTGAATTGACGTCCAACCCTCACATTCCAGCGGTTGTGGAGAAGGTCGTGGCAGACGTGGATCTGCGTGCAGTTGGTGGATTGACGCGGTTGTATGACAAGGGAGTGGATGAGTTGGCGTTGGCGAAGTTGTTGAGCGTTGGAACTTTAGGATTGGAAAAAAATAGGCGTTTGGTGCCGACGCGGTGGAGCATTACTGCAACTGATGATGTGTTGGGCAAGCACCTGCACAGGCAGGTTCTTGATTTTGCGTTGGCTGACGTGCAGGCATTTTTTGGCGGCTATTTGGGCAATTACTATTTGGTGTTGTTTTTGACTGGTAGTTGGGGTTTTGAATTGTTTGAGATCGCGTTGCCAGGAGTGTATGATCCGATGGGTGGCGTGTCGTCAGATTATGAGGGTCTTTTAGGCCGGACGACGTATGCGGACAATTGTGCTGGGGGGTATTACACGGTAAGGTTGGCAGCTCTTGAAAAACTGCGCGCGATGAAGCGTCAAGCGCAGGTGTTAGTGTTTCGTTTCATTTCGTCAGAGTACACCATACCGCTTGGCGTGTGGGTGACCAGAGAGGCAACGCGCCAGGCACTGGAGTCAAAGCCGATTTCATTCTCCACACTGGATTTGGCGCTCACGTACGCACGCCATCTGTCGTTGAGAAAATTTGGGTATGATGTACGAGCGCTCTTGGACGCAAGCAAATTGTTGAGGAGCAGATCACAAAAAAGACTGCAGGAGTTCAGTTGATCATCCATTGAGGGTTTGTCTGACGACGCGTTCGCCCATTTTCACAACAGAATTGACTGCAAGTACAGGCATGATTGGAATGTACCATAAGCATTCAAATATTTTCGCCAGTCTTGACCAGCCCTTTCTTTTGCAGGATTCACCGGCAACATACAATGTGTTGGCTAAACCAGCAACATAGGAAAGGGATCCGAATCCATACAACAGCACGTGGTGAAAGTTAAGAGTCTCAGCTTCCTGCCCCAATAAGTAGTCTATGCCAAAGGTGAGTCCGCCAAATACTGGTGCGTGGGCCAGACGGATAAGCGTGTCCTTTACCAGATGCCGAGTGCCCTGCGCAATCATTCCTTCGCGTAGGGCGTCGTTTGTTTCGTGCTGAATGCCTGTGCGCTGGACCGCAACGTATGTGGTTATGCCGTCAGCAAGCACTCCGCCGCAAGCGTACGCCACGTCAGGAAGAAGAGATTCGAGCATCTCCTTTTATTGTTGTCCTCGTTTTTAAACTTTCACTCCACCACACAAATTTTTAAGAAGTCTTCCCTTTACGCACAGTTTATGGAGTTTCAGCACGCTTTGCGCCAGTTGCATCATGCCATAGGAACGTGTTCCCGGCTTGGTGTTGATCCGTTTCATCAGTTGAAGACTCAGTTGTTGACTGATTATAGGGCGCAACAGTTGTCGTCTGCACATACATCATTCCATTCAGCGTTGAAGGTTGCAGTTGCCGAAGCGGGCAAGTTGGATGCAGACATGCACACTATTCTCTCAGTTCGGAAGTTGTGCGATCGGTTGAAGAATGCAGGCGATCTTGCGGCCGCGCGGTCTGTTGTAGACGAGCTGAGCGGGCTTGCGGCAAAACTGCAGGAACGCCCGTCCCAAACCGTTCAGTCGATTGACGTGTCAGGTATTCCTGTGGACATTAAGGATGAGGTGGGAGCAGACTTGTCTGAGGTGCACAAATGTTTTGAAAGTGGCTGTTATCGGAGTGTTGTCATATTGTGCGGGCGTTTGATGGAGACTGCATTGCACAGGAAGTATTACGAGGCGACTGGGAATGATTTGCTGGAGAAAGCACCAGGCATTGGTTTAGGCAATCTCATTGCGAAAATGTCAGAGCAGAATATTCCGTTGGATCCGGGTTTGTCAAACCAGATTCACCTGATCAACCAGGTCAGGATATTTTCAGTGCACAAGAAGAGCGAGCCGTTTGCGCCGTCAAAAGAGCAAGCACAGGCAATTTTGTTGTACACGATTGACGTGTTTAACAAGTTGTTTGGGAAATGAGGCGTTGTTTATATTAAGTATTGTGCGTTGGTGGTAGTTCGTTGGTCGTTTTTGACATATCGACTACAGACTAATGACGAAAAACGAATAACTTCAAACGAAGAGAGACACAACCCTTAAACGTACTTATACAGGCATAGTCTGATATGTAGGGGAGTTTTACAGTAACGTATGGACAGGTTTGTATTTAGCATTGTGGCAGTTGTTGCGGCTATTTCACTTGTTGGCATGTTTACTCAGCTGAGCGATCCTGTTGGTTTGGCAACTCGTAGTATTATTGTGCATCATGGCATGTCGTTGCGCGAGATTAACCGGCAGGCAGGCATGCAGATGACGCCTGCGCAATTGCAACAGCAGGGCATCATGATTATTGACGAGAATAGGGTGGCGACGCCTAGTCAAATGCCGGTGAGCATCATCGTGCACATGCCAAAAGGACAGAAGCGAAGCATCATCGACCCGAGTTTTTGAGAAGTGCGTAGAGGTCATGCACTCATTATCGGTACCCGCCTGCCTTGTGCACGAGCTTTTACTGAAGCTTGACTTTAAACACGTCAAGTTCTTCTAAAAACCTTCGGAGTGTTTTCGGCACATACTCGACTTGCGTATTCAAGATTTCCGAGAGTTTGGCAAGAACGTCCCCTTCAAATGTTTCTTTGCTTGTCAGTTGCAGTTCGTTCACGTCGATCTTTTGTCCTTTGGTGACGGCTTTGCGTGCCCGTTTCCATTTTTCGAAAAGCTCAGTCACTCTTCCTACTATCAAGGGAGCTGGCACGTGTAATATTTCTGATACTTCTTTCAAGCGACTTTCTTGTACTTCCTTTATCCTTCGTGCAGCGCCTCCTGCGACAAAATACAGCCGGACAACGCCGTCTTTGACTTTCATTTGTTTTTGAATCAGTATAGTTTCTGCTTCGCTGGTGTTGTTGAGATGCGTGCCTCCGCAGGCTTGCGCGTCCACACCAGGAATCTCGACTATGCGTATCTCAGCGCCAGGGACAGCGCCTCCTTGGTAGATGGCCATGCCGAATTTTTTTTCTGCTTCTGTGCGGGGGTAGGATTTCAGGTTTGTTTTGACGGCTTTGGTGATGGTCGCATTGGCTTCTGTTTCGATCTGCTGGATCTCGTCAGTTGTCAGCGGCTGGTAGTGTGTGAGGTCTATGTACGCGTGGTCAATGTCTTTTTTGGCGCCTGCTTGGTTGATGTGTTTTCCCAGGATTTTGCGGGCAGCTCCGCCGATGATGTGCGTGGCAGTGTGGTGTTGCGCGAGTTGTTTGCGGCGCTCAAAGTCAATCATGCCTTCAACCACGTCTCCTTCTTTGAAGGATGGCGTGTTTGCGAGCGTGTGGACAATGACGCCCTCTTGTTTGAACACGTCTATCACTCCTATGCCTCCCAACGTGCCGAGGTCGTGCAGTTGTCCGCCGCTTGTCGGATAGAAAACTGTTTGGTCCAGTACGACGTATGTGTTGATGATTTTCAGGACTTTTGCTTTGAACGTGGCCTGTTTCCAGTCTGCAAAATAAAGTGCTTTCGTGTTTGGCACGTTATGGAGAGGGAGGTGTATTTCTTTTTTGGTTGCCGCTTCGACTTCCTTTTTTTCGTGTCGTTGTGCGACAAGTGCGTAGAAGTTGTCTGGTATTTTGACTTCTTTGCCTTCTTTTTCAGCTTCGTTTTTGATGACTTCTGGGCTGATGCCTTGGCTGTCGTACAGTTCGATGAGTTCGTCTGTCGTGAGGGGTTTGACAATGACTTTGCGGATGATGCCGGCGGTTTTTTTCTTGAGCTCGTCATACTTTACTTTCTCGACTTCAAGAATTTTTTTAACGCTCGGCAGTGCCTGTACGAGTTCTGGAAACAAGGGTCGTAAATAGTTGGCGTGCTCGTCGCATACGTCGCAGATGTCAACATTCCAGTTGTATTTCTCGATGAGCATGAGCGCGCGTCTGAGGATGACGCGGAGATTGTACATGCCGCCGACGTTGCTGGGGAGTGCGCCGTCTGCAATGGCAAACAGCAAACTTCGGCAGTGATCTGCAATGGAGTACAGCGCGGCGTTGGGAAGTATTTTGTCCTTGAGTTCTTGTGCATTAATCCCTGTTTTTTTCGCGATGAACGTCCAGTTTGCTTCTATGTCGTCTGCTTCGTCGACGTTGAGCATGTTTGCGTGTGGGAGGAATTGCCGCCACACTTTTTGGTCGACTTGTATGCCTGTTTTTTTGCGGAGAAACTCGACGACTGTTGGGAATGTTGTTTCGTAACTTGTTGACGTGCCTTGCGTGAACCA
Source organism: Candidatus Woesearchaeota archaeon (assembly GCA_016203345.1). Classification (GTDB taxonomy): domain Archaea; phylum Nanobdellota; class Nanobdellia; order Woesearchaeales; family ARS49; genus JACQIC01. Next base: position 5,853 of record JACQMZ010000030.1, read on the forward strand.
CGGCACGCGCTCCATTCCCAGTCCCATGTCGAGAACTTTGAGTTTTAAGTCAATGAGTTCCCCGTCAGGTGTTTGCTCGTACTGCATGTACACTTGATTGCCAAGTTCCAAGCCTCTGCTGTAGAATTCCATGCTTGGTCCTGCGTTGTTGTTGCCTGCCCATGCGTCTTCGTGAAACGTGATTTCTTCCTTAGGAAGGCCCATTCCTTTCGTCAGCCAGGTATAGATGTCTTTCAAGTATTTGTTTGGATCGTATTTCGCAGGCGGCTGGAACGTTTTTTGGCCGATCATGATGAAGCCTGTGTAATGGCTGCCGGTGATGCCGACGTTGTCGATGTCGCCGAATCGCAGGCAGAATTGGGGTATGACAAGCGGGTTGGCAGGAGGGGGCGTAACTCCTGATACGACAAACGGCTGGAATGCGACGATGCTGGCGATCGTGAAATCTACGGTAGGGTGCCAGCGGGCAACAACAGGATAACGCGCAATTGGCGTGTAGCCAAGTTCGTTGAAGAGTGTGCTGAACGTCTTCCACGTGCCAACGTAGTCCAGTTTGTTTTTTGCAGGCGAGTTGCCGATGAACCGAAACCCGCCAGAGCATTTCGCATCACCGCACACCTTTTGTTCTTTGTTGACTGTCCAGAAATAAGTGTCACAAGAGCACTTTTTACGCACGTATCCAAGCTCCTTAAGCGTCAGGACTGGATAATACTTGTCTGGCTCGTTCTTGCACCTTTCCTTGAGTGCTTTCTTGAGTTCCTTGTCTGAGAGCATATACTGCGAAAGAAAATCTGTGTTTTTAAATCCAACGCTTTCCA
>JACQMZ010000038.1 GCA_016203345.1 Candidatus Woesearchaeota archaeon
AATTCGTGTTCTCGAAAGACCTTACGGTGAGCGAACGAAGATAGAAGCTAAACACGTACCGAAAATTTACTTGAGCGTATAATAAACCCTTTTCCTTCCCTTGCCCTTGTTCTCCACTTTCAAGAAAACGATTTCTCCAACCTCTGACAAGTTGTTCACGTGCGTGCCGCCGTCAGCTTCGATGTCAATTCCCTCAATTTCCACAATACGCAACTGCTTTTCTTCAGGCGGAAAGACATGCGCGAGTTTTACAATGCCGGGAATCTTGAACGCTTCCTCCCTTGGCAAATAATACGTCTTGACAGGAACACCCTGCTTAATTTTTTCATTAGCCTTTGCGATGAACGACTTCATCATTTCAGCATCCATCTTTTCAAAATCAAAATCCATCCTGCTCTGGTCTGGCTGGAGCTCATTCCCAGTAATCATCACACCAGAATCTGTGTACATCAATGCGCTGATCAAATGAGCTGCAGTGTGCATACGCATCAGCTTATAACGGCGCTCCCAATCGATAGAACAATGCACGTTGTCGCCATCCTTTAACACGCCTTCCGGTTGAACTTGGTGAGAGACAACTCCTTCAACCTTGCCCACAAAAATAACTTTTACTTCCCTACCGTCTGACGTGCGAAGTTTCCCTTCATCATTTGCCTGGCCGCCAGACTTGGGATAAAAAACAGTTTGATCGAGAGTGACGAATTTGCTGTCGCTGATGGAAACGACTGTAGAGTCGCATTCCTTCAAATAGGAATCGGCGAGGTAGAGGGAGTTCATCGCTCGAGATTACTGCGATCATTACTTAAATGTTGTGAAATGCGATTTACAACACCCACATCATTGGATTCTGCACTAAGAGCGCAAGAATCAACCCCATCAAAAAGCTTGGCACAAAAGGAATTCCGTACTTGACTAAAACTTTTTTTACTTTTCCTTGGCGGGCAAGTTTTTGCAACAAATCGAGCTGTTCCAGCGTAATGCCGAGATCCTTGGGACCAGATATTCTTTTCTTTGCGACAATAATATCCTGCGCAATCCAATCGCCCTCCGTCACTTCTGCTGGCCTAACCCACTTGATCATGCAACAGCGTTCAACCGCGCGAATCCCCCAAAACAAGTACATCAACAACGGCACCATGATCAACAACAAGCCAAGCATCAACCGCACCAAAACGTCGCTTGCAACAAACTGCACAAGCACGCCAACAACCAATGAAGCCAATAACACCTTGCGCAACAACCGAACTCCAGGAGCGGAGACCATCTCCGCCAACTCCTGCACGACCTGCTTCCGATGCTTCACTGCCAACACAGCAGTCCAAACCAAACTATACACTGTGCCAGCGATCATTGACCACACCAGAACAGAAAAAAACCTATCACCAACAACAGACTCAAACACCTGCCGAAGATCTCCTGTGACTGCAGGAGAAAACCCAATCAGCGCACCCAACGCCATCACCAGCTTGCTATCACCACCACCCCACTGGCCGGTGTAGTACATTAAACAGCCGAGGGCGACACCCAATAACAGACCAGCAATAGAATCCACAATCAACCAAACATTCCACTGGAGTAGAGAAACGATCGCGTGCGAGCCCAACCCAAAAATAATGCCGCCATAATTCAACCAGTCAGGAACCTCACGGGTTTTCAGGTCAGTCACAGACGCGAACGCGCACAAGACAAGCGCAACAACTATTAGTACAGCTTCAAGCATACGTGGTTTCGAAGTTCTCATCTATTTAAATGGTGGGGTGCTGCACTATTCCATCCAGAACCCGCAATAACGCACCTAAGCCGCCACTTTCATCATTTCATTGTACAACGGATCGTCAGCAAACTCCTGCAGGCGTCGCTTCGCATCTCCAAACCATTTCTTTGACGCAGGATGAATCTTTTTCAAACTTGCCAGTACATCAGAGTGGGCAACAGGCCGCAACCTGTTAGTCTGGATGAACTCTTTCAAGGGCATCTCAATCGAGCGATCAACCAGTCCCTTCATTTCTGCGCCGGAAAAACCATCAGTCAACCGCATGAGCTCGTCATACTCTATTCCCTGCGTTGGACACGATTTCAGCATCATCTGCAACATTTCTTTTCTTGCGGACGCGTCAGGCGGAGGAATAAAAATCGCAGTGCCAAACCTGCCATCACGCCTCAACGCCAAATCAATCTCCCACGGCAAATTCGTCGCCGCGATCACGAGCAAGCGCTGATTCTTCGAACCCACACCGTCCAGTTCAGTTAGCAGCTGAGACACAAAGTTTTTCTCAAACGAAAAGCTCGTCTTATTCCTGTCTGCGCCCAACGCTTCAAACTCATCGAAGAAAATAATGGCTGCCTCATGCTTTCTTGCTTCCACGAAAAGATTCGCGATGTTCTTCTCAGTCTCGCCCACATACTTTGACTTCAAACTACTCGCCTTCACGTTGAAAAACGGAACGCCAGCCTCGCCAGCAGTCGCTTCCGCCAGCAAGCTCTTGCCGCAACCAGGCGGGCCATACATCAAAATCCCGCCACCCACCTGCTTGCCATACTTGGCAAACACCTCAGGGTACTTCAGCGGAGCAATCAGCTTAAGGCGAATTTCTTCCTTAACCGCGTCCATGCCCGCAATGTCCTTGAATGAAACTGTTGCGTTCTTGAACAGCAAAGATTCCTTCTGCTCCTGAACCTGCTGGCTCCTCAAGTACAACTGGTTGGCCAACTCCAAGCTTTCCTTGCGCGCATCCAACGACGGCGCACGCCGAGAACCTTCCAAAAGCAATGCAGCAGCTTCAACAAACATCTGTTTTGCCGCCGCAGGAGACTCACCCTCAGTCTCAGTCCCCTGCTGAACTAAAGCTTTTGCTCGAGCAATGAGGGAGTCGTATTCCATCCAGCCTCCTTAAGTTTTCTCTCAAGATCACGCTGCTGCTCATAGAACCTTTCAACAGGCAGCGTATTGTGCGCATGCGGTTTAGCCTCAGGCGTGAGAGGAACATACGTGACATGAATCGAAGATGACAACACCACCCTCTTCGGAGCAACGTGATGATGCTCCACACCATCCGGGTGATCGTGCGGAGGTTCAGGAGGAGGCAGAGGCATCTCTGTCAGAATCTGCGGAGAAGGCAAGTACACACGTCCAGGCTGATATTGCCGTACAGAAGGATACGACGCGCCATCAGACCCGACCACGCTTGCAGGACGACTGAAATAACTGTTTCTATCCACATCGTCCAGCGAACCATAATCTCTCTGATTAACATCAGTAGCTGCAGAATAACCGCCTACTCCGTATGCAGAGTCGCGAAAACGATATGACGACCTGTCAGGCATTTTCGGCAAGAAAGGCATCACGATATCATTCCGCCCCATAGGTTGGCCAACAAATTGACCTCCCGGAATAAAACGGTTATAACAGCTCATGACATAAACCTCATAATTGGTACTATAAAGTGAACGAAGAATAAAAAAATAGCGGGACAATGTGGTCATAGTCTCCAAATCCGCAAAGTTATCGTATGACTGCGAATTTTGAGAATTCAGACACTGCGTGTCTTCATTCAACAAAATTCGGGTGAGACTCAGTACCTTTCCTCAGATAATTCAAATAACTCCCTGCCTTGAACCAGTCGATTTCCTCCACCGTGAGAGTGTGTGTGGTGGAAATAGATTCGATTGCGCCTTCTGAATGCGTGATGGTCAACAACACAGGCTTACCAACTTCCACCCTTGCATCGATCGTAATCTTGTCATCCTCTCTGAATTTCTCATAGTCATTCTTGTCTGACAACCACAAAGGCAACACTCCCTGTTTCTTCAGGTTAGCTTCATGAATGCGCGCAAAACTTTTCACGATGACAGCTCTGCATCCAAAATACCTGGGCTCCATTGCCGCATGCTCCCTGCTCGAGCCTTCGCCATAATTCTCATCGCCAACAACAATCCAGCCCCTGCCTTGAGACTTGTACATTCTCGCCACGGCACTAAACGCCATTGAACCGCCAGCAATCAGATTCCTTCCCTTCCCAGGTTCGCCAGTAAACGCGTTCACCGCACCTGAAAACACATTGTCGCTGATCTTGTCCAGATGACCGCGATACGCAAGCCACCGTCCTGCAGGAGAAATATGGTCAGTCGTGCACTTGCCTTTTGCTTTCAACAGCACAAACAACTCGCGAAAATCCGTTTCAAGATGCCAGTCGCCAAATAATTCCAGCAACGCAAGACGGTCGCTGTCCTGCTTGATCATTACGTCACCTCTTCCTGTTGGTGAGTCATACCCAGACTCATCTGCGACAAAGCCAGCAGATGGGAGGTGAACGCCTGCAGGTGGCTCCAACACAAATGACGATCCATTGGCCGCGCTCAGAGAGTCTTTCAACGGATTGAAATCCAGAGATCCTGCAAGAGCCAACGCAGTAACGATTTCCGGACTTGCGATAAACGCGTGCGTGCCAGGATTCTCATCATTCCTCTCCTTGAAATTCCTGTTGTACGAAGTGACAATGGAGTTCTTCTCACCCTGTTTAACATCAGACCGCTGCCACTGGCCAATGCATGGACCACACGCATTCGCAAGCACCGTGCCACCCATCTGCTCAAACACGTCAACCAAACCATCACGCTTAATCGTCCTGAAAATCTGCTCAGACCCAGGAGTGATAAGGAAACCACACTTTGCCTTCATTCCCTGCGCAACTGCCTGCCTGGCAATCGACACCGCACGCTGCATGTCCTCATAAGACGAATTCGTGCAACTGCCAATCAAACAATACTTCAACTCAACAGGCCAGCCATTCGCGCGCGCTTCGCCACCCAACTTGCTGATCGGGCGCCCAAGATCAGGCGTGAACGGCCCAACAACACGAGGTTCAAGACTTGAGAGATCAATCTCGATAACCTGGTCAAAGAATTTTTCAGGCGAAACCTCAACTTCAGAATCTGCTATCAGGTCAGACTTTACACGATCCGCCAATTCCCGGACATCTGCACGACCTGTGGCATCCAAAAACTTTCCAGTGTTTTCATCATAAGGAAAAATGCTTGTCGTCGCACCCAGCTCCGCACCCATATTGGCAATTGTTGCCTTTCCTGTCGCGCTGATCGAGCAAGCGCCCTCACCAAAATATTCAACAACACACCCGGTACCACCCTTAACAGTAAGAAGTTCTGCCACGCGCAAAATAATATCCTTCGGAGACGTCCACCCATTCAAACGACCGTACAGTTTGACGCCGATCAGCCTTGGCATCGTCGTGTTCCACAACCGCCCAGCCATGACATCAACAGCATCCGCACCACCCACGCCAATAGCGACCATGCCGAGCCCACCCGCATTCGGGGTGTGCGAGTCAGTACCGATCATTATTCCGCCAGGAAACGCATATTTCTCCAGCACCACCTGATGAATAATGCCACTCCCAGGATTCCAAAAACCAATCCCGTACTTGTTCGCCGCACTCTTCAAAAACACATACACTTCATCGTTCTCCAATTTCGCCTTATTCAGATCAGCTGACGCGCCAAGCTGTGCCCGAATCAAATGATCACAATGAATCGTCGTCGGAACAGCCACCTTCTCACGACCTGTCAGGATAAACTGCAGCACAGCCATCTGCGCAGTCGCGTCCTGCATTGCCACACGGTCAATCTTCACAAGCAACGATGACTTGCCACGCACCAATTCTGACGCACTCTGCGACGAATGCGCAAACAAGATCTTTTCTGCAAACGTCAGTGATCTCCCAAGCGCGGCACGCACCTTGGAGACATTCGCACTGTACTCCTGATAAAAATTGTTCACCGTTGCCTGATCGACAAACATACCAGCAAGAGATCGCGTTATCAATATAAATTTTGGGATGACCTCATGCGTGTCTATATGCTTTGTTGTGTAAAAACCGAAACTATTACGGTATTGACCGAAAATCTTACGGAAATTTCAGAGAAACGCTTCTAAAGCCCAGAAAATAAAAGAAAAGTACTCAAGGAGAAATCTTTGAGTACGCCGGGGTCGCTCAACCAGGAAGAGCGACGGTTTGTCAAGCCGTAACCCGCAAGGGTATCTGGGTTCAAAAACCTATCGGTTTCACAAATCGTTGGGTTGAATCTCCCAGCCCCGGCGTTTAATTTTTCTACAGCACCACACCGCCCATTCAAAAGAAACTGTACACGCCATTTTTTGCTGAAAGCAGGATGACCACAGCACTCTTCGACAATTTCTGGTCTGTAGAATCATTCGAAAAGATAGGATCTGAGAGGTGTTATTTGATCACATAAGTTTAGATAAAAAGAACATTATCATCAGAACTTAACTCATCAGATACTCTGATTACGGACAGACACAGGAATGATCATCATATCCTGTTCCAGCACAGGTTATTACAGAGGACTGTCCCGTGAGCTTGTGGTGGTTGCAAGGTGGCATATCCAAAACAAGTATTGAACCAACTTTTCCTGAATAGAGTGATGTGCAATCTTGGATTTGCTGTCCGTTGGAGAAGATTTGTACGAGGTACGTACCGCAACCCGCGGCATTTCTGCAATATCCGGAAGTTGCGCACAGAGATGCAGGTTTAGTGAGTTCAGAATTCTCGATTGGTGGCTCAGAAGTATCAACTGTTGTGCAAGCTACCAATAACATGAATAACAGAGCAACATATACCTGAATCATGCCTTCAAGGCTTTTTCGACCATTTAAAAAACCATATGCTTCCAACTTCTCTAACCTTTTTGCCTGTTTTTTTGTGTTCTTTTAGCTCGTCTTTTGAATGGTTATTTCAGGCTTTATTTTTGGCGTTTCGTTTTTAGGCCGGCTCTGTGATTGCTCGGACTGGGTTCATACCTTACTGCTTGCGGCGATCGAATGACCCAGTTCGAGGCTTAAAAATCCCAACTCTTGTCTATAATACCCCTCCCCTCGGGGCGGCTGGGATTTTTATTTTTCCATGGCAAACTTAATATAACTCCGTACAACACGCGAAGTCATGAACATCAACTACAACAATGGACAATGGATCGTACCAGACAACCCAGACATCGGACTCATCATTGGGGACGGCATCGGCATTGACGTGACGCCTGCGGCAGTCAAGGTCATTGACGCGGCAGTCAAGAAAGCATATGGCCGCGCCATTAATTGGGTTGAGATCGTTGTCGGCGAGAAAGCAGAAAAACAATTTGGAAACTTGCTGCCTCAACACAGTCTCGAGCAGATAAAACAGTTGCGAGTCGTGCTGAAAGGACCGCTCACTACGCCAGTCGCGGAAGGCCACAGAAGTCTCAACGTCACGCTCAGACAAACCTTTGACTTGTACCAGTGCGTCAGGCCAGTCAGATACTTTCCAGGCGTACCAGCACCGATGAAAGAACCGCAACTGGTTGACGTCGTCATCTTCAGGGAAAACACAGAAGACGTGTATGCAGGCATTGAGTGGGAAAAAGGCACACCTGCAGCACAAGAAATAATCGCGTTCCTGAAGTTAAAAGGGTTCACAGTCCGAGATGATTCGGGCGTTGGCATAAAGCCAATCAGCGAATTTGGAAGCAAACGGCTCGTGCGGGCGGCGGCTGAGTTTGCAGTAAAGAACAAACGCAAAAACATCACGCTTGTCCACAAAGGAAACATCATGAAGTACACAGAAGGAGCATTTCAACAATGGGGGTATGACGTCCTGCGCAAAGAATTTGGCGACAAGATAGTGTTTGAAGAAGATTTGGCAGGGAATGAACTGCCTGCAGGAAAAATCTTGGTTAAGCACAGGATAGCCGATTCCATGTTCCAACAACTGCTCCTCAGACCAGACGAATACGACGTGATCGCCACAACAAATTTGAACGGGGATTATTTGTCTGACGCGGCAGCTGCGCAAGTCGGCGGATTAGGCATTGCACCTGGAGCAAACATCGGCGACGGCATCGCCATCTTCGAAGCCACGCATGGCAGCGCGCCAAAACACGCAGGACTGGACAAAGCCAATCCCGGATCGGTAATATTGTCTGGAGTCATGATGCTCGAACTCATAGGGTGGACAAAAGCCGCAGAATTGATCATTAAAGGAATGGAGCGCACGATACAAAACAAAACAGTCACGTACGACTTTGAGCGACTGCTCCCAGGAGCGAAACTTGTCAAGTGTTCACAGTTTGCGGAAGAAGTAATTAAGAATATGGAATAATTTTGCACAAAATCGCCTTTTGAATTTACGGCACTTTCTGCAGAACTATTTTGTTATGTGACTTGCGGAACGTGATGTCAAATGCGTCAAAAATACCGTGAACGCCAAGTATGATATCTTGATCGTCACTTTCACTCGTTGACAACGCCACAAGTACTGGAACAGTTACGTTTGAAATTTCGCGTCTTCCAAGAAACGTTATTGTTGCTGTACTTTTCACCACCTTGCTTTCTTCGCGATACCCATACAGTGTTGTAGTATTTCCTGCAAATTCCAGACCGAGCGCCCTTGCTATTTTCTCTGGAATTACTGTTACATCACAACCACTATCAATTAACGCGGGAACTTCGATTGATATAACTCCTCTCAAAACAACGTCAATTCGCGGCCGTGCAACGTAACTCCCATCTAACAACATCTCTTTTTTGAATCTGTAAATGAGTGACATACTCTTAAAAAACTGACAACTGATTGTTTACCTTTGTGATGAATGGTATTTTGTTAGGATACAACTTCTTGGCCTGTTTGATTAACGTGTCCACGTCTTTTCCATTTCCTATTATTCTGTTGTCTATTATTGCCACCCACTGTCCACCATAACTACTTAGATCCTGTTGCAAAAACCAATCATAGTTTTTCATGTAGATCACAATCAATCAAGTGTTTTAAAAGATTGCGGTAGATTTTTCGAAAAGTTTACGGAATTTTCGCAAACCTTCCGGCTGCGCAACACATATAGAGAACTTTGAATAACTATCAAATTTGTCAAAGTTCTCAATAGAACCGCTTTGAATCCGCACAATATAACGGGTTATTCAAAGCTCTCTATAAGCATTCCACCAATACTATTCTCATGACACAACTATCTATTGCTGGCCTGTATTACTACCCCATAAAATCCTGCGCAGGCATTGCTCTGGAAGAAGCAGTGCTGGACGAGAAGGGAATCACGCACGACAGGGAATTCATGGTTGTTGACGCTTCAGGAAAGCAAGTCACCCAACGCGAGAATCCAGGCATGACACGTGCAACGCAGTTGATCAAGGCAACAACATTGCAGAGTGGCTGGGGGCGTACCTGCAAGGAAATTACAGACTGGTGCGAATGGCTGAGGATTATCAACGCAGAGTCAATCAAAAATACGCGAGACCAAACGACCATGTCGGATTTGCAGACGGCTATCCCTTCCTCATCATTTCGCAAGAGTCATTGGACGATTTGAACTCCAGATTGCCTGAAGCACTGCCGATGAACTGTTTCAGGCCGAACATCGTGATTTCTGGAGGCGAGCCGTACATCGAAGACAAGTTGAGGATGGTGCGGATTGGTGACGTAGGAGTTCGCATAGTCAAGCCGTGCTACCGCTGCGTCATCACAGCCACAGATCAGGCGACAGCAGTAGTAGGCAAAGAACCGCTTGCCACACTGGCGACGTACCGCAAAGACGAAAAAGGAGTGAAATTTGGCATGAACGCCATCCATGACAATCCTGGCGTGTTACGTGTTAGAGACACGGTTGACGTGTGGGAATACTGTTCTTAACCGATGACACTGGATTTATAAACAAGTGCCGTTTAGAAACTCCCATGTCATTAACAGCCCATCAGAAATATCACTTAAAGAAACTTATCTGCGAGTTAGAGAGCTACAGCGCTCGACACACGGAATTCGTTACTGTCTACGTCCCGCAAGGGTATGACTTGAACAAAATCATGAACCACTTGTCGCAGGAACAAGGCACGGCAACAAACATCAAAAGCGCGCAAACGCGAAACAATGTCATTGACGCGCTTGAGCGCATGATGCAACGACTGAAACTTGTTGGCGCCACACCACCCAACGGATTGGCAATCTTTTCAGGCAACGTGGCAAGCAGAGAAGGCGCGTCTGATGTCAAAGTCTGGGACATTGAACCGCCCATCCCCATCAAGACACGCATCTACCGGTGCGACAAAAACTTCCAGCTCGACATCATCCGCGACATGCTTGACGTCAAAGAAATTTACGGCCTCATCGTGCTCGACGCACGTGATGCCACCATCGCCCAGCTGAAAGGCAAAGTCGTCATTCCCATGCTCAAAACACACTCACACGTCCCTGGCAAAATGAAAGCAGGAGGACAAAGCGCACACAGATTCCAGCAAAACCGCGACTTGGCTGTGAAAGCGCATTTGAAGAAAGTAGCCGATTACGTCAAGGACCAATTCCTCATGCACGAAGGCCTCAAGGGAATTATTGTCGGCGGCCCTGGAGGCACAAAATACGACTTTGTGGAAAAAGGCTTCCTCACTGGAGACATCCAGAAAAAAATCCTTGGCATCAAAGACTTGTCCTACACTGAAGAATTCGGACTGCAGGAACTTGTGGACAAATCCCAAGATATCCTTGCAGAAGAAGAGATCGCTGACGAGAAAAAAATCATGCACCAGTTTCTCGAACTGCTCGCCACCAAGCCAAACATCGTGTCGTATGGATTAATAGAAGTCAAGCGAGTAATGGACTTGGGAGTGGCCGCCACACTGCTCCTTTCAGAAGCACTTGACGACAAACTCATCGACGAACTCGAAGAAAAAGCCAAACAATACTCCACAGAAGTCAAAATCATCAGCGTAGACACACGCGAAGGCGCGCAATTAAGAGATTTGGGAAAAGTCGGAGCGATATTGAGATATGAATTGGCAGCATAACATTTAAGAGCCATCTGCTTAAGTACCAATCATGCAAGTACAAACTCTTGTCGCATACAATATTTCCACACTCCTTGGTTCGCTGGCATTCGGCGTGTGCGACGGTATAGGACTTGTGCCAGAACAATCACGCGCTCTTCTCGCAGTGCCCGGAACGCTGGAAGCCATCTTGTACGTGAAAATGGCGCGATCATCAACTCTGAAACCAGATGAAGAAACGACGAGTTCCCGACGGTTGAACGCACAACGCATGCACAACCCCCTCATGGCATTTGCCACAGGCGCCTCTCTTGGAGGGATGGCGGCATTATACGGCTGGGGAATTGGGTACGGCATAGGACGCGTAATTGGTGCGTGGAAGTAGGCAAAGTGGTGTGCCTTTGGATGCAGGCGTCAGAAAATTTATAAAGACTCTCTTCTTAACACGCCTATGACTGAATTGATACTCACCTGCATTATTACGAAGGAAAAAGGCAGGTACGCGTCAGTGTGTCCTGAACTTGATGTGGCAAGTATGGGAGATACGCCTGAAGAAGCTCAAAAGAACTTAGAAGAAGCAGTGATAGGGCATTTGGGTGTAGCGCGCGAGGAAGGATTGTTAAGCAACATATTTGACAAACTCGGCATTACTAAGAAAGATCTCTCGAAAAAGGAACACATTCTTCCCGTTACATTTTCCTCATCTATTTCCGTTCCGATTCCTGCTTAATATGGGAGAAAAGTTACCTGTCCTATCTGGTCGAGAAGTCATTTCCATACTCGTGCACGCAGGTTTTCAAGTGAAAAGACAAACTGGCTCGCACGTTCACCTTATTGGAATTAACAAACAAACACAACAAAGAACGTTGGTGACAGTTCCAGTGCACGGCAGTAAAGAAGTTTTGCCGAAAACGCTCTTGTCCATCTTGAGGCAGGCAGGAATAGCACGGGACGACTTTCAGCGACTCGTCGATAATTGAAACTTCTTCCTTTTCTCTATCAAACTCATTTGCTTCAGAATTTCGTTTACATCGCCCTGATTCAACGGATCCAATTTTTCCCAAAACTTTGTTGCCTTGTCCGGAAACCGCAATGCCTCACCACGCTTTTGCTCCAGTGAGTTCTTCGCTCGACCGTACAGGTGCAGGTGAAAATGCGGACCTTCCTTTGAGTCAAGCCCCCAATTGCCGTTGTCCTGAAAGTTAATCCGCTCCACAGGAATGCCTCTCTTGTTCAAGCCCTTCACCATCGCCTCTCCCACAATCATCGACAAACGAATGAACTCCACCGCTTCTTCCTGCGTCATCTCCCAGCGATTTACCAACCGCCGCTTGGGAACAATCACGATATGGCCGCCATCTGTACGTGACACGTGAGGCTTGTCTGAAGACGCGACAGAGAAGCGCTTCGATTCAAAAAAAACTGGCATGACCCTGCCTGAGACACCACACTATTTAATGCTTACTCGCCAGAATTTCGCGAATTCGCACCTGCGGCGCTCATTCAGCGAAATTCACATTTTAGTTTTACTACGTTGTGAATTTTCCTGAACGAGCGAGGCGAAGCAGAGCGAGTTCGGAGAATTCGTACTCACAGAATAGCTTAACAGGTACAATTCTGCCAAACATTTAAAAACCCTATCTTTTTCATCACACACATGACGACGACTAGTCTGGGTTCTGTCAAAAGGTATCGCACAAGATACGGCCGCACGACCAAGTACAAAGCAGCACAAATGGATTCCTTGTACAATGGCAGGCGCCTCAAGTGCCCTTACTGCAGCAAAGATGCGGTCAAACGCACTTTTGTGGGAGTCTGGGAATGCAGGCACTGCGCAGTCAAATTCAGCGGACGAGCATACACTCCAGAAAAATCAGTCCAAGCCGTTGCCGAGGAAGCCTAATGGTCAAATACACGTGTTTTTTGTGCGCGAAAAAAATCTCTGAAGAAATGATGGGCAAGCGCGTGCGATGCCCGTATTGCGGCTCGAAAATGCTTTACAAGTCCCGCACAAGCATAACCAAAGTTCAGGCAGTCTAAAACCATGGACAAGAAAGCACAGGAAGCGATGAGCAAGCTCCAGCTTCTGGAGCAGAACATGCAACAGCTCGAACTTCAAAAACAGCAATTCTCCGCCCAGCTCATGGAAGCAGAAAACGCCCTCAAAGAGCTTGAATCCAAGCCAGAAACGTACAAGATCGTGGGAAACATCATGGTCAAGTCAGACCCGACAGCAGTCAGCGCAGACCTCAAAGACAAACAAGAACGCCTACAACTTCACATCTCTCTTCTTGACAAACAAGAAAAACAAATCACTGAAAAAACAGAAAAGATCCGCAAAGAAGTCATGGGCAGTCTCAAGGAGTAACCATGGAAGAAAAACTCCAGCCCATCGTCCAAAGCCTTCGCGAGCTCGAATCAGATCAGCAACTTCCGAAAAGCCTCAAGCAAAAAATCGGAACAGCCATCAGAACACTCGAACAAAACAACGAACTCTCCATGCGCGTCAGCCGGGCACTCAACGAACTCGAAGAACTCACCGACGACCAAAACATGCAGGCATACACGAGAACGCAACTCTTTAACATCATCAGCATGCTTGAAGCTGTTACGAGTTCTTAAGAGCTTAGTGCTGCGAACACATCAAATGCCACAACTACGGAAGAAAACTGGCATTACTTCAGTTCGGGGGGGGGGGAGCGATTCGTGCTTTGTTCGTGCTTCAAGCTCTTTCTTCACCATGTATTCCAAGCGTTGTCGAAGATGGTACGTGTTGCCGTGCATGGCGTATGCATTCCAGCCTTGCAGTGCTTCTAAAACATCATACGCATCTGTAGTGCCCGCCTCATAATCATTCAAGAGTCCGGCGAGCCGTCCTTTGATTTTGCGAAAGTTACGTTTTCTCACAAGCTTATAATGGTAAAAGGCTCGAAAACCAAGAAAGCTCACGCCATGACCTAATGATACAATTTTTGACTTTGTGGGATGCAGTTCGATTTTTAGCATTTTCAAGAATTCACCGATCCTTTGTTCATATTCTCGCAAAACTCTTTTTGAACCGTGCAGAATTACAAAATCATCAACATAGCGGATGTAGTATTTTGCTTTGAGTTCGTGCTTGACAAACTGGTCAAGCTCGTTCAGATAGACGTTTGCAAAGAATTGGCTTGTCCAGTTGCCCAAAGGCATTCCTTTTCCAGGTATTCCTGAATTGTAGTTTTCAAGAATGCGCTTTACTAACCACAGAACTTGTTCATCCCGAATATGTTTTCTCAAAATGCGCAGCAAAATATCGTGATCGACAGTGTCGAAATAGTGCTTAATATCTGCCTTGAAAGCAAATCCTCGAAAAGTATTTCCATTTTGAACATTAGGCTGCCTATTACCATTTCGTGTTACTCTACGCTTGAAAGCGTCAAAACGCAACAGTGCAGGAAGCGTTCCTTTTCCTTTCCGACTTGCATAACTATCATGAATAAACAACGGCTCAAAGATCGGTTGAAGGATGTTCACAAGAGCGTGATGCACGATACGGTCACGAAAGTCACTCACGCAGATAATACGCGTCTTAGGATCGCGAAGGACAAATTTTCGCAAAGGAAGCGGGTTATAAGTAAATGTACGCAACTCTCTAAGGAGCTCACACAAATGAAGTCTCCAGTGCTCGTCAAACTCAACCACCTTAGGATTTCCCAGCTTACCGCGTCTTGCATTTTCGTACGCTTGCTCCAGGTTTTCAAACGTGCACAAACGTTCCCACAAGTGTTTATGCGTTTTTGCCATCACATCCCCTTGATAAAAAGTACCCTGGAGCTGAGAGCATACCATTCCGAGAGCGGGCCTATTGTTGTTGATGTTGTCGTTAGCATTGATGTTGAACCTGTCGTTGTTGTTGACGCCCAACACCACAGCACGCTCAGTAGC
>JACQMZ010000028.1 GCA_016203345.1 Candidatus Woesearchaeota archaeon
AAAAAACCAGTTGCAAAATGGGTATGGTGGTTTTCGAGAATTCGTGTTCTCGAAAACCGTGACTGTCAGCATAAGACAACAGAAGCTAAACACGTACTTCAGATCGACCATCACCCTTATAAATTCTTGAAGGCGAAATGTAGCGATGATGCCTGTCAACGTCAACCCTGAAAAACACGTCATAGTCTGTTGCAACACTCGCGAACAGGGGGATTGCTGCCAGAAAGTTGGCGGCGAAGAATTGTACTTGAAATTAAAGGAGTGGGTCAAGACAACAGGACTCGTGGGAAAGGTCTGGGTGACTCGCGCGCGGTGCTTGGGATTCTGCAATACTGTTGGAGCAACTATCGTTATTTATCCTGACAAGAAATGGTTTTCGCACGTTGCCGCCGAAGATATTGAAATCATTAAAAAGATTTTGCTCAATATTCCGTAAACTTTACGGTAAGACTGAAAGACTTGCGGAAAAACAGGCACAAAGCTCTTAAAGAATAAAAAGAAAAAAGGAAGTGCACCCGCGAGTGCACTACGCCGGCGTCGGCTAATCAGGCATGCCGGCAGCCCGAGAAGCTGTTAACTGAAAGGTCTTCCGGGTTCAAATACCTTTCGCTTCCGCGAGAGGTTGAGACTCCCGGCGCCGGCGATTTTTTATTTTCTGTGATCAGAATATAGCCGATTGACGTCCATGTATTCCTCCAGCGTGTCAATATTCCATCGCCTTTCTGAAAACACATACGCGTGCACTGGCTGGCGCGTGTGCAGCCATTCAATATAATTCCCTGCATTAGATGGATTGCTTTCAGGGTCAGCGAGAAACTTGCTAATGCTACCTATATCTGCGCGCGGAATGAGATACATGGATGCTGCAGTGTGCATGCTGGTTGGCTGTGCAGGTTTTTCCTTGAAATGGACAATCCTTGAGCCATCCAAACACACCTCATTTGCTTTCTTGACACGTTCAACGTCCTGCTCCTTCTGTACTGCAACAGTTGTAGTTTTACTCTTCCTGAACTTATCAACAAAATGAGGCAGGTTGAATTCGAACAAAGTATCTCCTGCCATAACGAGCACGTCATCATCAATACTCTCCAGTCCCAACTGCATGTCTCTTACAGCGCCGTTGAGTTCGCCATTTGTTTTGCCGTTGCTCAAGATGCGGAGTGGAATAGGGAAAGTGTTATGTGACTGCCACTCCACAAATTTTTGATAGTAAAGAGAATTTGTGACTATTGTTATTTGATCAATTTCCGCCAACCTGTCAATGATGTGATTGATCAACGGCTTGCCTGCGACCGGCAAGAGGGATTTTGATGTATCGTTTGTCAACGGCTTCAATCGGGTGCCATATCCTGCGCACAGAATGACTGCTTTCACAGGCCTGCCTTCTCAAGAATCATGTGAAAAGAGTCCTTTTGAGTTAAATATTCCAGCATGGATACCGAGTATGGTCGCAGCACTTTTGTTTCGCGAGATTCTTTCAAACCTGTGCCTGATGGCGTGAAACACACAACGTCACTCATTATTACACGATCATTGCGAATGGTGGTGTTGGCAAACCTCATGGGAATCAAGGCAAGCGCCTGAACTTCCAATTCTTGCTTTTGAGACAACGCCTTTCTTGCCAAACGTTCAAAGGAAGCTAATACATCGTCCAACTTCAAGTTACTCACGCCTGCAAAATTCACAGTCGCAACACGGTAATCGTCAACCATGAGCGAAGGAACATAGTCAAGCCGCGTGCGCACACCCACTTCTTCGGCACACTCATTTGAAAGTGCTGCAGCGAGAGGATTTCTCTGCTTCAAATGCGAAGCCTGAACACCGCCTGCAGCGAGAGCAGCATGCAACTCGCCACTCCCCAACGTTTTGCCCTTCACTTGTCCCAACAGAAAATAGGTTCTATTTTCTTTGACAGGCACGATCACCGACACGTGTGCCATGCGCGGAGTTAATGCCTTGTAGTAAAAGTCTGACAAGCCAAGATGATCAGCAATCACGTCGCGGGCAGATCTACCAATCAAGTAGCGGGTGGGCGCGATATCTGCAGAAACCACAACCTGCGAACCATGATACACAGATAATCGAGGACATGACGTGTCCAAACCATTAAACACAGTCGTGCCACATTTTGCGGCGTCATCTGCAGTTTTTGGCTCCGCATCATAACGTCTGCGAGCATATTCATCTCGCACGTGCGGGTGAATCGCCAGGTCGCCATCAGAGTCATACGTGCGTTCGAAAGGAATCACACTAAGTTTCACGTCATCAACGCGAATGATGTCTGCCATAATTCTGGGCGGGAGAAGTCCTTATTTAAAGGTGTGTATGCGGAAGAATTATAACCACTTAGTCGTGATGAAAAAACATAACGTTTAAAAGCAGTAACACTCTTGTGTTACGATGAAGGCGCGTTTCTCGATCACTCTATCGCCAGACCTCCAGCAACAACTGGACGCTCTGATCGACAGCGTTCACATCCGCTCACGTTCAGAAGCCATTGAAAAAATTGTGAGAAAGTATCTGGAGCACAGCAAAAAGGCAGTGATTCTGTGCGGAGGAAATCCTGAACACTACAAAATCAATGGATTTTTCAGGCCTCTCGTACTCATCAAGGGAAAACCACTGATCAGCTACACGCTTGCCGCTCTAAAACATGCAGGTTTCCACCACATTCACGTCGTAGGGAGCGCGCCAGTGGTGGGGGAAATCTTCAAAACGATTGGCAACGGGCACGATCATGGTGTGAAGATCGAGTATACGGAGGAGAGCCACGCTTTGGGACAATTCAAGACTCTGCAAGCGATCGAAGACAAACTGACCACACCCTTCCTTATCATCCAAATGGACAACTTTTTCACGTTTAATCCGCTCCTGATTCACAAAACCTTCGTAGAAAACAAGGCAATAGTTAGTCTTGCCTTGCACGCACGAGATGATGCAACGAACAAAAAAGGGTTCGTAGAAGTGTCAGGCGACGTTATCACCCATTTCAGTCACGAACAGAACGGCATCAACACCTCAATTGCTTCGTGCACATTGGCCATGTGTGATCCTGCCATATTCAGATTTATTCCCAGAGAAGAATCCCCCTGTGGCGATGAACATCTTTTTCCACAACTCATCAAGTCGCGACAACTCCGCAGCGTCATGATCAAAGGACCATGGTTCAACATCCATACAGCAAAAGACGTTCAAAAAGTTGAAGAATGGCTGGAAGAACATGAATTTCCTTATGCTATTGCTGAAACATCCTCGCAAGAAACGACAGGCAGGATGGCTGCGTCGGTAGCTTAATGATTTGACAGCATAATAATTTCCGGCGTCACTCAAGCTTTCTGGCCTGTGCCAGTGTAGCAAACTATAGGAAGTTGACGAAATTATGGAACTTTGCGTCAACTTCCAATCTAGCGAGTTGAGTATGAACGTCCTCACTACAATAGCATAGCAAAGTTCCTCTATTTACTCAACTCGCTTTATCTGCCAATAATCTCTTCAAACAGTTGTTCTGGTGTCATGCGGTCATAATATTCAGCACGAAATCCTGTCATCAACTTGGCGGTGATGATGTAACACTGCCGTCAAAGTCTTTGTCATTCGTGATTGTTAAAGACGCTGATGCTGGACATGATACCTGAGACTGGGGACATGGCGTGTTGTAGCATAACACTTTAATTTACCGTCGACAAATGTGAATATATGTGAAAATATTCGGAGATGGTGAATAGGTAACAGGCACTGATATGAACACACCTCCGCAAGGCGGACTACATCTTTTGGAGGATTTATCATGGCAACAATCGGCATTGAAAGCATTCGGGAAATTCGACTCAATGTGGTGCCTGCCGAGCGCAGGTTTGACTCGTGTGATGATTTGGCAGTGCACGAGCACGTTCGGGACGCGTACCAGTCAAAAAAGTATGATGGCGAACCGAAATCAAAGGATGAGGCTGACGCGCAGGGCAAGAAAAGCTTCAACGGGCTCATGAGCAGTTTCTCTCGCATTTGTACTTATCCAAGCGATCAGGGAACTGTTGTCATCGCAGACATTGCGCCAACGCGCTACTTGATTAGCCAAGCCATGCGCGACGTCGTCAAGGCTTCGCCCGGACTGTCTAAAGAAGAAATTCAGGACATGAGTCCAGACATGGCAAACGTATCCCTTGTGACGCCAGTGAAGTCCAACAACCAATACTTTCTCTTGTCCCAGATCAAAGGCAAGGCGCTCGGTTCAGGAGAGATTCATGCAGCGCTTGTGGCAGGAAATATCGATGCAGGGTATCTGAAGTCAAAAAATCCTCTTGCTGCAGCCCTGCGCGAGGAGTGCAGCGAAGAGCTTGGCATGGACCTCAGCACGCTTGACCACACGTCTGCGGTGTACATGGTTGACGAGCGCGAGACAGGACAAGTGAACTTTGCATTTGTGGCTCGAAATGCTGATGCTGACAGGATTTTTGACGCATACGAAGCAAGCACTAAAGCAAAACTTGCCCAGAAAGAATCCCTGGAAGTCATGGCATTGTCGCTCCTGCCAGTCGCAGGAATTGCGTTGGTGCCGCTTGAAGGAGCTGGCCGCGGCGTCAACGTGCGCTGTTATGTTCCGTCGGAAAAAGGACTCCTGTGGGTGACAGAAACACGCGGACTCAGGCCCTACACGCAGGCAACGCTGGAATACTTGACAGACCAAAAGAATGTCAGGTTTTTGTTAGAAAAGGCAGGATTCTGAATTTCATCCTTCCAAGAATTTCTTTATGTTCGCCTTAAATTTGCTGACGGAGATTATGAGTGCCAGTATCATGACACCGATGGCGACATTGATCATGTACGGTTTTGCCCATGCGGGCAGATAACTTTTCATGACGACAAGTTTCACGGTGTTGCTTTTGACTGAGTTGTTGTTCTTGTCTGTTGCGGTAAACACCACGTCTCTGCTTCCGACAAATCCTGTGTCTGGGCTGAGCACCGC
>JACQMZ010000029.1 GCA_016203345.1 Candidatus Woesearchaeota archaeon
ACTTTGAATAACTATGAAATTTGTCAAAGTATAGAAGACGACATTAAAAATAGGTAAATTGTGTCGCCTTCTAAATAGTGAACGACAGAATAAGTCATCCAATGATTTATGTCGTTCACTAGTTCTCAATCGAACCGCTTTGAATTTGCGCCATACATAGAGTTATTCAAAGCTCTCTATTTCTATTTCGAACGCAACAGTCTCAAGATCTCGTCAAGCTTTCCCTCTATGCGCGCCATGTCCGCCGGGCACCCTTTGGACACACTCGTGGACCGTTCGACTGCTGGTTTTGCAGTCCTACGTGATGGCTTGCACAGAAGATCAGATTCGTCAAACGTGAGTCCTTCACAACATTGCACGCGGAAAAGACTGTACGGTTCTCCTTCCCTGCGACACCCTTGCTCAGCTGACACGCAGATTGGAGGCATTCCCACCGCCCGAAGCCCCTCACAACAAGGACGATTTCCAACAGGCATTTCTCCCGAAGCAAAACATCTTCTCACGCAAAGACCCACGATGTTCGGAGAAAGCCCTTCACAACAACCGCTCGTGCCCACTGATTGAAAGCCTTCGCCAGCGCAAGCGGTTGACTGCTGCACAGACTTGACGGACTCAAAAGTCTTAGCCACTTTCTTGGCTGTTTTAGCTCCACTTTTCACCAAGTCTGCACTCACCAGACCTATCATCAAAACAAAGATAATGGCAATAACGATTCTCCTCATGAAGTCACCTCTAACCTTGACCATTACAAGCGAAGTTTAAAATCGTTTCGGAGACCAGCGACTATGTCCTTTATAAAGCAAAAAGACTTCTACAGGCTGATGTCCGATGCGTACTTTCAGGAAATAGTTTCTGTGCTTAAAGAACAGCCCAAGAACAAGCTCGACCTCCAGCATTTGAAAGTCGACCTTGCGCGCAAGCATGGCATGCCGAAAATTCCCTCAGACAACGAAATACTCCTCCACGCGGACGCACGCGACATTCCACACCTTTCTGCCACCCTGTCCTGCAAGCCGGTACGCACGATCGCAGGAGTCGCGCCAGTCGCGATCATGACCAAACCAAGCAACTGCCCCCACGGCAGGTGCACGTACTGCCCAGGAGGCCTCAATAGCACTTTCGGAGACGTCCCCCAAAGCTACACAGGACACGAGCCGGCAACGCTCAGAGGCAAACGAAACAAGTACGACGCATACCTCCAAGTATTCAATCGACTTGAGCAATACGCCGTCATGGGACACTCATTTGACAAAGTCGAAATCATCGTCATGGGAGGAACATTCCCCGCTACGCCAAGCGAGTATCAAAACGAGTTCATCCACGATACCTTCAAAGCACTCAACGACTTTGGAGAATTATTCGTCAATGATGGAAAAGTTGACATTGACACATTCAAAAGCTTCTTTGAGCTTCCCAGCAACTTTCGAGACGACAAAAGAGTCCAGAGAGTACAGGAGAAACTCCTTGCGCTCAAACAAAAGTCATCTACGCTACAAGACGAACAGCAACGAAACGAAACCGCCCACGTGCGATGCGTTGGTTTAACGATTGAAACAAAACCAGACTGTGCAAAACTACAACACGCCAACATCAT
This sequence comes from Candidatus Woesearchaeota archaeon, assembly GCA_016203345.1. Lineage (GTDB taxonomy): Archaea > Nanobdellota > Nanobdellia > Woesearchaeales > ARS49 > JACQIC01. The sequence goes on from JACQMZ010000029.1 coordinate 1,595, forward strand.
GCTTGCCCAAGGCTGCACGCGCGTCGAGCTCGGCATCCAAAGCGTCTACGAAGATGTGATCAAAAAAGTCCACCGCGGACACACCGTCAACGACTCCATAGAGTCCATGCGAATCCTGAAAGATCTTGGATTCAAAATCAACGCGCACTATATGCCAGGACTCCCGCTCACCAACCGCGCCCGCGACCTGGCCGGCATGAAATTGTTGTTCGACAGCCCAGACTTCCGCCCAGACATGCTCAAAATTTACCCATGCATGATCTCCAAAGGCACAGGATTATACGCAGAATACCTGCAAGGAACATTCAAGCCACTCACGACAGACGAAGCAGCGTCACTCATTGCGGAATGGAAACCCCACGTGCCCACCTACTGCCGCGTCCAACGCGTACAACGCGACGTGCCAACCAAATACTGGGCAGACGGCGTCCAACTCACCAACCTCCGCCAATACATCCACGAAAAATACAAACCAAACTGCAGGTGCATCAGGTGCAGAGAACCCCGCGGACGACCAGTCAACTACGACGCAGTCCAGATCACGTCGCAGGAATACGACGCAAACGGCGGAACAGAAATCTTCATCTCAGCAGAAGACACCAAAACAGACCTGATCCTTGGCTTCTGCCGGCTGCGCATTCCTTCGCAGTGTCTCCGGCCAGAAATCACGCCACAAACAGCACTCATCAGAGAATTGCACGTGTATGGCACAGCTGTAGGCATCGGCACTGGAGCAGGCCACGTGCAACACAGAGGGTATGGCCGCAAACTCCTTGAAACTGCTGAACGCATGGCACACGACAAGTTTGGAAAGAACAAAATAGTAGTCATTTCAGGAGTAGGAGTACGCGAATACTACCGCAAGTTTGGGTACTCACAAGATGGGCCGTATGTAAGCAAAAGAGTATGGAGAACTTTGAATAACTATCAAATTTGTCAAAGTTCTCAATAGAACCGCTTTGAATCCGCACAATATGACGGGTTATTCAAAGCTCTCTATGAATGTTGCTGAATCAGTATTTCCGAGTTCGCGTTGCTCACACGGAAATACTGTGTAGTTTAAAGGAAGTTACAGAATTTTTGTTGAATGAGCGCGAAGCACGAATTCACAAAAATTCTTCCGATAGCTTTTTAAATAAGCCGAATTTCGCTGTCCATGGGTTTAGAGCAGCTTCTCAAGGAGGAGAATAATGAGTAGATACGACGTTCCCAAACCAGCAATTATAAGCAGTGTCGCAAAAGAACTGCAAAAACTACCTGCGTGCAAGGCACCAGCCTGGACCCCGTTTGTAAAAACAGGAGCGCACAAAGAACGCCCACCAGTCCAGGCAGACTGGTGGTTCCAAAGGCTTGCCTCAGTTCTCAGACGCGTATCAGAAATCGGGCCAGTCGGCACGTCAAAACTACGCAAACACTACGGCGGCAAACGCAACAGAGGATTTGCACCAGAACGAACATACCCTGGAAGCGGCAACATCATCAGAAAAGCACTCCAACAACTTGAAAAGTCAGGACTCATCAAGCAAATCACTGTCGGCATCCACAAAGGCAGGGAAGTCACGCCACAAGGAGTAAAAATGCTCGACAATGCCGCAAAAGTCATCATGAAAGAACAAGGAATCACGCTTCCTAAAAAACAGCCAAAACCACAAGGCGCAGAAGAGCTTGTTGAAGAAAAACAAGCTGTTGCGAAAAAGCCGCGCAAAAAGGCAGTGCCTCGAAAGAAAAAAACAGAAGTACCACCAGACGCGCCCTTGGCAACTCCTCCTGTCGCGCCAACGCCGCCAACAGCACCAGAGGTCCAATAAAATGGACGAACTTGAACTGCAGAGACAGCAACAAGGACTTCAGCAAAGATCCCAAGAAGAGTTCGCCATGCAACAACAACTCGCCCAAGTGGAAACCATGATAAAAAACATCATGACCCCAGAAGCACGATCACGGTTTACGAACATCAAACTCGCCTCACCAGACCGCGCCATGCAAACACTCATCGTCCTCGCGCAACTCGCGCAAGCAGGCAAAGTCGCCCACGTGGACGACACGTTCCTCAAACAAGTTCTCACACAACTCAACCAGCCCAAACAAACACGCATCACCCGCAAGTAACATGGCACGCTACAAACACATCAACCGCAAAAAGCGCCTTGCCAAAGCAGGCAGACAAACGAGATGGGCACCCTTCTGGACAGTGCCAAAAATCTACGGCAAAGGCAGAAGAGTACATCCAGGCAGACACACGACCGTCAAACGGAATTGGCGCAGAAGAAAACTCAAAGCATAATCCCATGGCAGAACTTGAACGAACATTCACCATCCCCCTCCGCAAAGAGTGGCTGAAAGCGCCAAAATACAGGCGAGCAAAACGAACCATCGCGGCAGTCCGCGACTTTCTCACTCAGCATATGAAACCAGTCGAACTCAAACTCGGCACATACTTGAATTTAGAAATCTGGAAGCACGGCATCAACAACCCTCCAGCACGCATCCGCGTCACAGCAAAAAAAGACGACAAAGGAGTCGTCATGGCAGAACTGTTCGGGGCGCCGGTGGAAAAGCCAAAGGAAGAGAAAAAAACTGCTAAAAAAGCAGAAGAGAAAAAGGCAGCTGTAGACGAGAAAAAGACAGAAGAAAAGAAAGTAGAAATTACAACTCCTGCCGTACCAACCACTCCTGAAACAAAACCAGAGAAAAAGCCTGCAAAGCCACGGACTAAAAAAGTCACCACCGAGGTAACACCGTAGGCAATGATTAACTTCAGAAATTCTGACAACGTACTTGAGTTAGGACTGCTTGTAAAAGCTGCATATGACACTGGAGAAAATCCTGTGCAGATCTTATTTGAAGACTCCACACTCCCGGGACGTATAGTCAGCGGTAAAATACCCGAGAGAGGATTTGCTACCTTCTTTTTCGCATTTTTCCATAATAATCCTAAACCACGGCGTGTACTTCTCAGGATGTGCAAGAATGTCAGCCTGAAGAGTGTCCAATCTCACCCACTTACATTCAACAACTTCCACTGGATTCGGCACAGGCGGTCCCTCGTACGTGCCCACCAGCACATGATCAAACTCGTGCTCAGTCAAATCTGGAGGCACAGGAGTTTTGTACACAAAATTAAACACTTCCTTCAATGGGCAGTCAAACCCCATCTCCTCCTTCAGACGCCGATTTGCTGCTTCGCCTATAGTTTCTCCTGGACGCGGATGACTGCAACACGTGTTAGTCCACAAGCCAGGACAATGATATTTTGAAAGAGCACGACGCTGCAGCAACAGTTCGCCATTCCTGTTGAAAACAAAGATAGAAAACGCACGGTGAAGAAGACCCATGCGATGAGCAGAAAGCTTTTCTTCAGTACCGAGCTCCTTATCGTTCTCGTCTACGAGCACAATATAGTCGTTCATTGCTTTCGGACATAATCTTCAACTTGTTGCCCGTCTATCTGAAGAAAGTATCTTCGTCCATCTTTTTCAACGAATTGTTCCGGTTCAGGAGTACCAATAACATTCTGAGTAACCGTTTCTTGATGGTCACGTACGTTGGCAGCAATGAAATGATTAATTCCATACCCAATGGCAAGCAAGCCTACAAAGTAGATAACCCGAGACGTAACTCTGTGCAAACCGTCGTTAGTTCTCTTCGGGTACAGCAGTGGCTGAGTTGCAACTCTTTGATCAAGCACATCAACGCTGTGCTGGAGAACATCTAATTTGTGAACAATCGTATCTAGTTTTTTGGGGTCTGGAGAGTCAGAATCAACAGTTGCCTCCATCATACATCAACCATCTCAATCTCAATATTCAACCCTTCTGGAATCGGCACGCGCATCACCAGACGCAAGGCGCGCTCGTCCAAGCCGAGATCAATCAAGCGCTTGTGCACGCGCATCTCATACCGCTCAAACGTCTCAGAACCATTCCCACACGGTCCACGACGAGTCGTGATACGCAACCGCTTTGTCGGCAACGGAATCGGGCCACGCATGTCAACGCCTGTTTTCTCAGCTATGTCTTTGATGAATGAGCACGTCTGATTGACCTTGTCGATGTCAATCGACGCCAGCTTGATTCGGGCTTTTTGCATTTTATTAAATCAAAATTTAATAAATCCGACTATGCCTTTTTGACATAGTCAATACACATACCGGCAGCAACCGTCTGGCCGCTGTCCCGCACTGCGAACCGCGCCAATTGCGGGTTGTCTTTTTGCTTCTCAATCACGAGAGGCTGCATAGGCTTGATTTTCACCACAGCCGCATCACCGTTCTTGATAAAGTCAGGATGCTCCTGCAATGTTTCACCCGTCGCCGGGTTGATCTTTTTCACAATCTCCGTCACCTGACACGCGACCTGAGCCGTGTGAATGTGGAACACAGGCGTGTAACCAACCGTAATAACCGTCGGATGATTCATCACGATAATGTTTGCGGTAAACTCAGTCACGATAGGAGGCGGGCTGTCAGTCTTGCCCAACACATCACCGCGCGCAATATCCTTCTTTTCAATGCCTCTGACATTAAAGCCGACATTATCGCCTGGCTCTGCTTCCTGCACTGCCTCGTGATGCATTTCGATCGTCTTCACTTCACCAGTAATGCCCTTGCCCTCACGAGCAGGCACAACGATCACTTTGTCACCAACTTTCATAACGCCAGTTTCCACTCTGCCGACAGGAACAACACCAATACCCTGAATGTTGTACACGTCCTGCAATGGCAAACGTAACGGCAACTGAGTTGGTTTTTCAGGCTCCTTCAAATTATCAATTGCTTCCAACAGCGTCGGGCCTGTATACCAAGGCATCTTTGTAGGCTTTTTCGCAATATTCTCGCCGGGATAAGATGCAATTGGAATCACAACGGTTTGGTCAGCATTCTTCCAGCCAGACACTTTCAAGAGCTGGACAATGTCCTTTTTCAGCGCCTCAAACTTTGCCTGATCATAATTAACAAGATCCATCTTGTTGCACGCCACAATAATCTGACTCACGCCAAGTGTCTTTGTCAAGAAGGCATGCTCTCTTGTCTGCGCCTGAATGCCTTCAGAACCAATTACGAGCACACACGCATCAGCCTGTGACGCGCCTGTAATCATGTTCTTGATAAAATCCCTGTGGCCCGGAGCGTCAATAATCGTAAAATCAAACTTTTGCGTGCTAAACTTCTTGTGAGACAAATCAATCGTGACACCACGCTCGCGCTCCTCCTTCAACTGGTCCATAACGAACGCAAACTCAAAACCACCCTTGCCAAGCTCTTCAGCAGTCTCCTTCAGCTTGCGCAACGTCACCTCATCAATATTGCCAGAGTCGTACAACAAACGACCAACAGTCGTTGATTTACCATGATCAACATGACCGACAAAGACGATGTTCAGGTGTGGTTTTCTTTTTGCCATAGTATATATCCTCCTACTCGATTAGTAGTAAAAATGTACCAATGAAGAACGTGGGTGCTTTATAAACGTTACTATTTTCGCAGTATTTCCGAGTTCGCTTCGCTCACTCAGGAAATACTGGGTAGTGTGAATCTAAATCACAATGAAGATCTTTGTGAACTCTCCAACTAACTGGAACGCTGCGCACGCTTGCGCTTCTCCTTCTTCATGCGCTTACGCTGCCACTTCCAACGCATCTGACGCTTCTTTTTCCAGCGACGGGAACCACGCTTCATACACACATGACACAACAACCCAATTATAAATGTTGTGCTATCCCTTCGAACACATCGGGTCAGACAAGTAATGTATGATGTGGTGGATTAGCTGGTAGCGGTGATACGGGTGCGAGAAGTCATGATCCGCCCCCGCAATCCAAAACACTGTTTTGTGTTTGGCATGAAAGGACAACGCTTCAGTGTGGCTAGGAGGATTAACCGCGTCAGCAGTGCCGTGCAAAAAAACAACAGGTTGAGAAACATCATCAAGCAGCGCAAGCGTGCGCCCATCCGCATGTGGAGCTATCAAAAAGTAAAGAGACGCAGGAACACTCAACACTTTCTCCACATCACTCCCAACTACAGCATCACACTCGGCAGACTCGTCTCTCACGCACACAATCTTCGCGTGCCGCAAATGAAACAACAAGTCCTGCACATACTGTTCATTACCCATCACGAGTACCCGCATACCAAGACGAACACGCAACTCCTTTTTGAATATTTGTGTGTGAGCCAAATTCCCGAGTTCGCTTCGCTCACTCAGGGAATTTGTTGAAATAGATTTATAATCCTCACACCGTTTTGATTACAAATTCTCGTGTGAACGAGCATCGGCGAGCGAACTCGAGAATTTGCCCCAGTAGTCTAGTCCGGCCAAGGATTCGGCCCTTTCGAGGCTGAGACCCGGGTTCAAATCCCGGCTGGGGCAT